>JANXQZ010001152.1 GCA_025353235.1 Bryobacterales bacterium | reverse complement strand
CGCGGTTCGAGAGCGCTGGCGAACGTTGTGCAAGTCCCGCCCCCGGAAATGCCCATGCAGCCGACGCGCTTTGCGTCGAGGTCGGGACGCGTTTCGATCCAGTCGATGGCGCGCATGATGTCGAAGATCCGCCAGCCGATCATAGTCTCACCAAGCAGCAGCGCTGCACCGGCGGAAGGTTGACACGCGCTGGCGGTAAGACCCTTGCCTCTCGTCTTGGCATCGCGGCGGCAGCCGAAGCCCATGGGTTCGATCGCGAGCGCCGCCATGCCATGCTCCGCCACCTTTAGTGCAAAGTCGAACTGATAGAACGGCTTTTCCTTGCGCTCATGCCCGTACTCGTCAATCCCAACGATGTCATCAACTCCACGGCCATGACCTGGAACGCAGACGACGGTCGGCAGCGGGCCTTGGGCGTTTGCCGGAGTGATCAGATAGCCGAGCACTCCCACACCGGGACGGCTCTCAATGACGAAGCGTTCGCGCTTGTAGCCGCCGAACTCGCGAATTTCAAGACTCTGAAAATGGAGCGGTCCGCGCGCAGGAAATCCCCCGAGCAACTCGCTGACTTTTGATCGGAGTTTGAGCTGCCACGCCTCCGCCTGCTTCGAGTCTCGAGCGTTAAACGTAAGCTGCAAGGGTGCCGACCGATAACGTGCGAGAGTGTACGCGACCGGGTCAAACTGTTTGGCCTCCACCTTCGTCTCGAACCCCTCTAAAGCACCTCCGTATTTCTTGGCTGTCTCCGTCTGAGCCATGGCGGCGGGTGCGGCAGCAGCGGCTAAGCCGAGTTGACGGCGAGTGATGCGGGAAGGCATGGTGACTATTTTACGTCGGCTAGAGCCTTCCGGCGACTCGCCCATTCTGGTTTGACAATCTGGCGTGCTCGACCGAGGGCCAGAGCTTCTGCAGGAACCGGATCCGTGATCACGGAGCCCGCCCCCACATACGAGCCTTCCCCGATTTCCAGCGGGGCTACCAGCGTCGCATTGCTGCCGATGAATGCGCCCGGGCCAATCGTAGTCTTATGCTTATTCACGCCGTCGTAGTTGCACGTGATGGTGCCCGCACCGATATTAGCCTTGGCGCCGATCTCCGCATCCCCTAAGTAGGCAAGGTGATTGGCCTTCGCGCCAGCGCCCAGATGCGTCTTTTTCAGCTCAACGAAATTTCCGATTCGTGCGCCGGCCTCCACATGATTCTCCATGCGCAGGCGCGCGAACGGGCCGATGTGCGCCTCCGCCTCGATGCGCGAATTGGCGACGATAGTCATGGGCGCCACCTCCACCCGATCAGCTAAGCGCGAGTCCTCGATAATCGAGTGCGCTCCTATCGAACAATCCTCTCCTATGTCGGTAGACCCAAGAATCCTGGTGTACGGCTCGACAATCGTATCCATCCCGATACGGACTTGCACGTCGATCGAAACTGTCTCGGGCTTCTCGATGGTGACGCCATCCAGCATCAATTGGCGCACTTTGCGCTCGCGAAAAATCTGGTCCACCATGGCCAGATCGACGCGGGTATTGATGCCCAGCAACTCCTGAACATCGTTCACTTCCATGACTCCCACTGAGTGTCCGGCGCGCGTGAGAATCTCGGCCATGTCCGTCAAATAGTATTCCTGCGACGGATTGTTGGTCTGAATCTCGGCGATGTGCTTCCATAGCAGGTCCGCGCGGAAGCAGTAAATGCCGGAGTTCGCCAGACGCACGGCGAGCTGCTCGGGCGTGGCGGCCTTCTGCTCCACGATGCCGGTCACAAATCCACGTTCATCCAGCAAAACCCGCCCGTATCCCGTAGGATCATCCATTCGCGCGGCAATCAAGGTGGCCGCTGTTTCGGCTGCTTCCTGCGTCTTGATCAATCGGCGAAGGGTCGCAGGCGAAAGCAGTGGTCCATCGCCGTAGGTGACCACTAAGAGCCCGCCTCGCTCCTCGAGTCCCGCCTGGCACATGCGAAGCGCATGGCCGGTGCCTTTCTGCTCTGCTTGTTCGACAAACTTGATGCCCGTATGCGCGAGCGTCCTCTCAACCAAATGACTCTGATGGCCAACCACGACTGTGATCCATTCAGGATCGGTAATCTCGCTGGCAGCTTTGATCACGTGTTCAATAAGCGTTAGCCCTCCGGCGCGATGCAGAACCTTGGCCTTTTTCGATCTCATGCGGGTACCGAGGCCCGCTGCTAAAACAACGATGCTGATTTTCGAATTCATTGGATTTGTTATGAAGCGCGCAGGAGGGTTTCACGGCGGGCGCGACGAGCCAGGTCTACGGCAATATCGCCCGTCGCTTTGGGATTGTGGCGA
>JANXQZ010001130.1 GCA_025353235.1 Bryobacterales bacterium | reverse complement strand
TCCCACCCTCGATGCGGACCGTGCCTGGTGCGGACCAACCCGTGCCGCTTTTGTTTCGACAGGACAAGTACCCTTTCCCATATTTCCCGCCAACTACGAAAGCCGCTGTCTTGAGGTCCGGCACAATCACGATGCAGTGGGTGTTCTCGAGCAATTCCTGAGGAATGCCCTTATCCGGCGCTGTCATGACCTCCAAAAACACAGCCGACGCCTCGTCCAGCCGTTTGACAGGCTCGTTGTCTCTTGCAAGCAATGGCGTGAGAGCCAATGCAGCCACCATAGTTAATCTCATTTTTCACCTTTTTCAGTCGACCGGGTTCACCCTCGCGGCGCCTTTGGACGACTATCCTCCTTGTTTGCACGAGCAATGCCAAGTCTTCCTGGAGGACATATGCCCAAATATGGCCAAACCGATCCTCGCTTTTCAACGCAGTCGCCAAGCGAAGTGGGGAGTGCGCGCTTTCGCCCAAGTAACCAGCGGTCGAAGTGCGGTCTATTAAGTAACAATTCACGAAGCGCACGCATGCGCAAGAAGCCGAGTGCGCGACACTGGGTGAACGATAACACCCAAGACTGCGCGACTGCGCTCAACAAGGATGTAGTGGTCTGCCAAATCCTCCTATTTCCAGTGGCAGCTATGGCAACCGGGCTGCACTAGAGGAAGGAGAGGACAAATGGAACTAAGAGTCCGATATCTGGGTGGCCACAAATTCGAAGCGTCTTCAAGAGGTCACGTCATCATCTCGGATCAACCGTGGGACAACGGCGGAGGCGATTCTGGAATGACGCCACCTGAACAAGTCCTAGCGTCATTAGGCGCGCGCGTAGGGTATTACGCCTCCGAGTACCTCAGGCTTCGTGGATTACCGGATTCTGATCTGGAGATTCGCGTCGCCGGCTCAAAAGGAGAACATCCGGTGCGGTTCGCTTCGCTTGCGATCGAGGTTTCCGTGCCCTATTTGAACGAGTGCCATCAGCATGGTATCCAACGAGCCGTCGAGTCTTGTCTGATTCACAACACGCTGCTGAATGCCCCGGCCGTCGATGTAAAGGTCTGCACGAGTGGAGTCCTCGCTTCAGCAGCGGGCTGAAGTTTTCCGGCAGTTACATGAAAAGGGGTTGTCATGATTACATACATGGTTGACCAGTTACGTAGCTGGGTAAATGAGATGCTGCTTTTGTTTTTACTTCTGGTGATCTTGGGAATGGTCTTAATAGTTTTTGCGGCAATTTATCTCCGCATTGTCGCGAAGTTCCAAGGGGTGCAGCCAGTCAGTTGCCCACTTACCCGCGGCCCTGCCCTGGTTAAAGTCGGTGCATTCCGATCTGCTGTTCGCCGAATGCGCGGGGATGCTACGCTGCGCCTCTCGGAATGCAGCCTTTGGCCGGAGCACTCCCGTTGCGCTCAGAACTGCGCAGCGCAGATGGCTAGGCGCCATTACTAACCCGCCATGACAAACACACTGCAAGGCTGAAACGCGCAAGCTCTCCGCGGAATACGCCACCAGCAGCTTTGAATGCGGCAAACTCGGATCGGCCGAACTTGAGACGATCGCCATGCTCCGAAGGTCGCGAGAGGCACTTGAGGAGTTAGAACACGGTCGTCGAGAGATCGATTGTCGAGAGCTCGAGC
>JANXQZ010001128.1 GCA_025353235.1 Bryobacterales bacterium | reverse complement strand
TTCGCCCAGGTGTCCCGCAGTTGGACCGTACGATTGAAAACCAAATTCCCCGGCTTCGAGTCCGTGTCAACGCAGAAGTATCCGACGCGCTCGAACTGATACCGCGTGCCCGGCGCAGCATCACTAACGCTCGGTTCTATCTTTACGGAAGTACGCACGTCCAATGAGTTCGGATTGAGAGAAGCGGTGAAGTCCTGCGCCTCCGTCTCTTCCCCGGCCTTCTCATTGAGGAACAGACTCTCGTACAGGCGAGCCTCGCAATCCAGGGCCTGCGAAGCCGCTACCCAGTGAATCGTCGATTTTACTTTACGCCCGTCCGGAGCGTTCCCACCTCGCGTAGCGGGATCGTACGTGCAGTGGATCTCGATAATCTCACCGCTCGTCTCGTCTTTCACCACCCTGTTGCACGTAATAAAATAACCGTACCGCAAGCGAACCTCGCGACCTGGGGCAAGCCGGAAATATTGCTTTGGCGGGTCCTCGCGAAAATCTTCGCGCTCAATATACAACATCTTTGAGAACGGCACTTTGCGAGTACCTGCCGACGCGTCCTCTGGGTTGTTCACGGCGTCCATCTCTTCCACAAGATCCTGCGGGTAATTGTCGATCACTACTCGGAGCGGATCGACAACGGCCATAACGCGCGCAGCCCGCTTATTCAGATCTTCGCGCAGATGATGTTCCAGCAACGAGAACTCGATAATACCGTTCGTCTTCGACACCCCGATGCTGTTGCAGAACTTGCGAATTGCTTCCGGAGTGTAGCCGCGCCGACGCAGTCCGGAAAGAGTAGGCATCCGCGGATCATCCCAACCCGAGACATATCCCTTCTGAACAAGCGTGAGCAACTTCCGCTTGCTCAGCATCGTATTCGTCAGGTTCAACCGATCGAACTCGATTTGCCTCGGATGGTGAATGCCCAGATTCTCGATATACCAGTCGTACAGAGGCCGATGATCCTCAAACTCGAGCGTGCAGATGGAATGCGTGATCCCCTCAATCGAATCGCTCTCGCCGTGGGTAAAGTCGTACATCGGATAGATGCACCACTTATCGCCGGTGCGATGGTGTGGCGCATGCAAGATCCGATACATGACAGGATCGCGCATGTTGAAGTTCGCCGAAGCCATGTCGATTTTGGATCGCAACGTTCGCGAGCCGTCTGGAAACTCGCCTGCCCGCATGCGTTCGAATAGTTCCAGGTTTTCTTCCATTGAACGTGAACGATACGGACTTTCGCGGCCAGGCTCTGTCGGCGTGCCCCGGTACTCTCGCATCTGTTCGGCCGTCAGGTCGCAGACGTAGGCCTTGCCCTGCTGAATCAATTGCAGCGCCCAGCGATAGAGTTGATCGAAATAATCCGAGGCGTAGAATAGCCGATCGCCCCAATCGAAGCCTAGCCAACGAACGTCTTCAACGATAGAGTCGACATACTCGGTCTCCTCCTTCGAAGGATTTGTATCGTCGAACCTGAGGTTGCACTTCCCGCCAAATTCGAGCGCGAGCCCGAAGTTTAGACAAATCGATTTGGCATGGCCAATGTGCAGGTACCCGTTCGGCTCAGGAGGAAAGCGGGTGTGCACCTTCCCCTCATACTTCCCGCTCTGGTTATCTTGAATGATGATGTCGCGTATGAAGTTGGAAGGCCGCGCAGCCTCGTTCTCGGCCGCAGTTTCGGTATCTCTTAACACATCGCTGGGCATAAGCCCAGTATATCGGCCAGCATTCACTTCCCCTCGACGCGGACTCGTGCAAGGATTTCCTCAATGATGACGGTCTTTGCATCGGCGTAATCCTGGACGTGCTTCCACTCCTTCTGGGCCAAGGCCCGCTTGGTGCGCGCGTAAAGATCGCGATCGGCGGCATTGCTTCGCAACCAGTTGCGGAACATCAGCATGCGGTCAATCTCCGGACAGCCGGATGAAAATATGTGCAGGTTGATGTCTGTGTGTGCGACCCCTTGAAGAGGCGGTGCTCATACCAGTCGGGCTCTCGGATCCGAAGCACAAAGCTAGCCGCTTCCAAGGCCGGCGCGTATGCATCTTCCTCAGCGGAGTCAGCTACAACCAGCAGCAGATCGATCACCGGTTTCGCGGCGAGGCCTGGCACGGACGTGGAGCCGACATGCTCAATGCGCAGCGCCCGGCTCCCGAGCACGAACCGAATTTGGTCAGCCTCACGGGCAAACAGCTCGGGCCAACAAGGATCATATTCCACAATTAGGATTGGGCATGTGCTGGCTGAGCTCATTTACCTGGCGCTGCTAGCGAGAGTCCTTCATCACCCCAAGCAAATGAGTCTTATCCGCTTCGGATATCCCGGAATTTGCGCGTATGTCACTCCGGCTCTTTAGCTTCCTTCGATACCGGCCGAAGTACTCGGGGATGTCGCCTCCGAACTGAAAGCTGTACATAATGTCTTCGTAGCGAAGGGTGTGAGCAAGACCGAGAGCGTGACCGATTTCATGCAAGCAGGTAAGATACACGATAGTGTCGCGGAGCAACGCATCTTGCTCGCGAGGTGCCGGACGGACGTACACTTCCCGGCCTCGCACTTCGCCATAGACTCCATCGCGCGCACCCACCCAACGCACACGGATACTGGCCTCGTCCGGGTTCTGAACCATTTTTGCTCTCAGCAATCCCTGTGACGCATTCTGCCAAGCCTGCATCGCCCAATCGGCTAACTCAGCATCCGCGCTTTCGCAGCCCTTGGAGGAATCGGCACATGGATCCGCCCAATACCGGATGTCGCGCGCCGGCATGAAAAACAGCAGCAGCGCAAAAATCAAACGGCTTGGCGCTCCTCGGCCAGCATCTTGATTTGCGCCTCGAGTCGATCAATGCGGCGGGTAAGCTCGTCAATAAGTTGGCCTTCGGGATCGGGCAAGCGGCCATGCTCCAGATTGTCATTCACGTCCGTGCGGGCCCTGACGATGCGGCCCGGAATTCCCACTACGGTCGAGTAGTCCGGCACGGAACGGATCACAACCGATCCCGCACCTACCTTTACGTAGTTACCGATGTGAATATTTCCCAGCACCTTAGCTCCCGTGCCGATCACAACGTGATTGCCGAGGGTCGGGTGACGCTTGCCATGCTCCTTGCCGGTCCCGCCCAGGGTCACATTTTGATAGAGCAGTACATCATCGCCAATCTCGGCAGTCTCGCCAATCACCACGCCCATCCCGTGATCGATGAAGAAGCGTCGACCGATGCTCGCTCCGGGGTGGATCTCGATCCCAGTGAAGAAGCGACCGATCTGAGAGGTGATGCGCGCCAGAAGGATGAACTTCTTGCGATACAGCAAGTGCGCGGCGCGGTGCAAGAGCACGGCGTGAAATCCCGGATAACAAAGCACGATTTCGAGAACGCTGGTAGCAGCAGGGTCCTCTCGGAAGATCGTATCTATTTGTTCCCGAATCGTTCGAAACATAACATGCCTGTATTATCTCGTAGATTCAAACAGTGGCCGGAAGGATGCGCTGGAATTTCGGTTCAAAACCGAAGGACTTGATATTCTTAGTCCAATGCGCCTGTTCTGCAGGATCGTCTTTGGCGTAGCCTTTTTGCCGCTCTCCGCAACCGCCCAAGACGGCACAGCAGCGATTACCGGCGAGGTGGTCTATTTTGGCGGAGGAAAACTCGCCGATGCCAAGGCTGAATTGCGCCCGGAAGGCTCCGACGTCTTGAGCACGAGAGTCCTCCACAGTCAAATCGAGCCGTTCGCACCGCCACAGGTGCCGAAAATCCTTCGGAGACTGTGGTGCTCGTTAGCAGCGTTTGTACGGCTGCCAGTCCGCCTGTTTCGCTCACCATCTGAAGGAATCTCATGGCGTTACACCGACATTCACTCCTAGTACGACGATATGTTTCGAGCATCTCCTCGTGAAAGCGGAGTTCTACTGCTCTATCTCCCATCGGATTGACGACTATCCCCCATCTCGCCTTCTATATCAGAATCGAGCGCCTCGCATCGCTTGTGCTTCCTGAGCCAGGGCGGACAGACTACCGAGGAAGTTGGGGGTCTTGCGATCTCCACTTCGCGTCGTGCGGCGTCCTTTTCCTGCGCGGCAGCGGCGCGGTTCTTTCCGATTGATTCCCGCATTTCCACAATGCGGACAATCCGCCCCTACAATGCCGAAAAAGGTCGCCCAGAGCGCCCCGACATTGCCGAGGAAATCTCGATCTTCCACGGGGCCATTCTTCGGCATTCTAGGGGCGGTGTGACTATCGCTGATTCGATTCCCTTCGTGAATCATCCGGTAGCAATCGTCCGCAAGAAGCGCCCCCAGAATGCTGAACTTCCCCATCGATCCCTCGCTCGAAACGGTCACGACACGCTCATCTCGCGCCGTACAGAGCAGAGGAGATCATGGAGAACACGTCAAACATCCTGAAAGTGAAGGAGGTTGCCGACATCCTCCGCTGGTCAAAAGCCCACGTCCATAACGCGATTCACGGTAAGGTTCAGGGCCTGCCGAAACTGACCCATCTCACGATGGGGCGCAGGAAACTTGTCCGTCGCGATTGGTTGGAGCAGTGGCTGGAAACCTACAAAACCCGATAGTATGGCTGCATGTTCAGTTTTGCCGCCGTTGACGCAGGAAAAGGAAAAACGAATGCGTCGAAAGCGATTCCAGCGGGGCTGCCTGAAGACCCGCAAGCGGAATGGAAAGAACTTCTGGTACGCCCAGTGGAGGGAGGATGGAAAACCAAAATCAAAAGAGATCGGACTCTGCTCAAGATGGATCGTGTGAAGGCGGAAGGGATCTTAACCGAGATCCGGAAGCCGATCAACGAAGGGGCGGAGAACCCGGAGAAGATCACGTGGACCTTTGCGAAGTTCTGCGAGGTCGTTTACCTTCCGGTATGCCACCGGAAGTGGAAGGCTTCGACGGACATGGTTGAAGCCGATCGGTTGGAGGTAGATCTGGTACGGCCCTTTGGAGAGAAGTTGATGCAGGACATCACGAGAAGTGAACTGCAAGCGCTTCTGGACGAGAAGGCGCGGAGTTGCGGCCGGAGTATGATCGATCATCTCCGATTCCGGCTAAGGTCGGTTTTCGCGCTCGCGATGAGCGAGGGCGTCGTCGACCGGAATCCCGCCTGCGGCACTCTGTACGCTGCGGCATTACCAGGAAGGGCGCAGTCGGGAGCTTCTGACTCCGGACCAGGCCGCGACGATGATCGGAGCGCTGGAACTCCGGGAAAAGGTGATCGTGCGGCTTGGAACCTGGGAAGGGATGCGTCCCGGTGAGATTCTGGCGCTCCAACTGGGAGATCTGGACGATGATTCGGTCTGGGTCCGGCGCCGGGTTTACAAGGGCGATATCGATGACCAAAGACGAAGCGATCAACACGCCGGGTGGCGCTCACCGTTGGGACGTTGGGATTGGTCGATCAGTGGAAGTTGCGGTTGCTGGGTTCGCCGTCGGACACGTGGCTATTCGGCTTGGAAAAAGGAACGCCGATGAGGCGCGACAATATCTGGCGAAGGTGCATGTATCCGAAGTTGAAGCCGGTTGGTCTGGAGTGGGCAACCTTTCAGGTCATGCGGCGGACGTTTGCTACGTTGTCGAAGGCCGCTGGGGTGGATGCTCATACCCGGTCGGCGCAGATGGGCAATACGGTGGATGTGAACGAAAACGAGTACGCGGTGGCAAGCTTCGAACAGAAGTTGGCCGGCGTTCGCAAATTGGAATCAGTCGTCATTCAATGACGGCGCAGGGAGTTCTCGAATGTTGAGACTTTTTGAACTGAGGCTGCGCGAGGAGATTTCAGGTGTGGTTGGAGGGTGCCACTAACACCCTCCAACCGGCTCCGCGAGGT
>JANXQZ010001111.1 GCA_025353235.1 Bryobacterales bacterium | reverse complement strand
GTGGTGACAATAGATTCGACATATTGACCAGGCGCCACGCGTGCGCGAAACTCCCAGTGGCCCGGGGCAAGCGTGGTGCGAGAGCCGGTAATCTCCCGCACAGCTTCCGATTCCGCCAAATCCTGGCGGCGCCCCGTCAAGGTTATCGGGATATTCACAGGAGCGGTGGAGCCAGCACGCCGAACCTCGACGTCCACCGTTGGCAACTGCATCACGTGCACACTGGCCGAATCGGTGTCGCGATCCACGAACAGATCGGTGAACCCGGCTGCACTGCCATCCTGGGTCGTCGCGAAAACTTCGTATACGGCAGGCGCCAGCCCTTCCATCCGATAGGTGCCGGGAAGCGGGCAAGCGGTCTGGGTACGACGGCGGCCTGTTTCCGAAGATATAGTCACGACAATCGGCCCGGGAGTATCGCACGTTACGATACCTCCCAGGTGGAAGAGTGCGCCTGGCTCGGGGCTCACGTCGGCATCGCTCGCGTCCGAATCTACGGTGACCGGGTGAATACGAGCATCGCGCACTTCCCGCGCGAGAGGGCCGAAGGTGGGCAGCCATCCTGATCCGTCGTCCAGCGTGTAAGCTGCTGAGCGAATCCAATATTTTCCTGGGTCCAAACCTTGAACGCGATACACCCCGCGATCGTCGGATACACTGCCTCCCGCGAGTCGCAAGGGCAACCTGGCGCGATAAGCCAGAACCGTAATTCCGGCAGCGGCAACGCCGTTTTCATCGAGGACGCGCCCAGTAATAGCGCCTTTGTGGCGCAGCCTGAGTTCGGCGAAAAGCTGGGAATCGCCGGTCACCTCAATCGGGGTGCCACGGCCTGTTGGCAGCCGTTGGCCGTAAGCCGCTGGGAAATATCCGTCGCGGACCGCTGCTAATAGATACAACCCGGGAGCAACAGGCGGAAACGTGAACTGCCCAGCGCGGCCCGCGCGCGTGGTAAGAGCTTGACCTTTGGCTCCCTTGGCGTCCGGTACGGGATCCAAGCGGACGATGGTACGCGCAAGCGCGCGAACGGAAGACTGTTCCAGCACTACTCCTTTGACGACCCCGGCATGGGCGCAAACGCAAGCCGCCAGCAAAATAAGCACACGAACCATGTGAGCCCCCTAAGCATGACGGAGGGCATGTTCGGGGCGTGGAGACCGCGCGTGTGGGTGCTACCGAATACGTTTTAGGCCGAGTAAGAGAAGGCTGCAAACCACCAGAGCCACATACGAGGGTTCGGGCACAACCGCATCCCCAACTACTTGCAATGCACCAGTTCTGGAACCGGAGCCCACGATCCAGGACTGCGCGACGCCATTGCTTACGATTCGGCTTGCGCCGCCATCGCTCGGATTCCCCTGAAACAAGTTCAACGTCCAAAGCCCGAATGTCTGAGTTCCACCAGTGGCCCCAAACCAGTATCGCTGTCCACTCATGACCACAGGTCTAACTCCTGACGCGATCGAGAGCAGCGGGAGCGGCCCGGGTTTAGGAAGACCGGAGAGCGTGAAGGACTCGATGACGCTGCCCGGGGCTCCCGCCGAGTCGCTGAAAAGGAAGGCTTGGAGCTGATTTGGACCGCTGATTACGCCCAAGGGCGCTTGAATCGAGGTTAAGGTCGCAGTCGTGCCGGGAGTAAAGGGCACCGCATAAATGAGATAATCGCCAGCGCTCGGGAAGGATGGAGTATGACCGATGCCAACGCCATCAGGTCCATATTGGTTGCCGGGTTGAACCAAATTGCTGAACAGGATCGTACTGGCATTCGCGAAGGTCAGGCCGAACGAAGCCAACACGCTTGAAAGGATGAGGGATTGCCTTAACAGGTGCATGAGCTAGTTTCCATTCTGGAGAGTATATCCCAACCGGAAATGCCCTGAATTGAAACTGCGGCAGTATTCATCAAGATTCGTCGGCCGAAGCCCATTCGCGACTTAAGTTATAGGAGCCCTCCCGGATAACTTACTGGCGTATAGTTTATGAACTCGTTCAAGGCGTTCATGAACTGGATGGCGACACTGGCTAAAGCACCCGGTGCCAGCGAGCCTGCCGAGACTGTGATGTAGGGAAACCCAAACACGCCGGTGTTGTTTGTCATGGTGACGCCGGGGTGGGATTGGCCAACATCACTTGAACGGACCCTGCAATGGGGATGGTGCTCGTGTTCAACGCGGTAAGGGTGACCTGGGCGCAAACGCAAGCACCAGCAAGATATGGACACGAACCATGTGAGCCCTCTAAGCATGACAGCGTCCCGGTTCTAGTTGTGCAATCGGCTCAAAAATCCAATCTCAAAGCCACTTGGATATCGCGATTGCCCGTCTTGGCCTGCACTCTGCCAAAGGAAGAACTGGTGGTCGTCACATTCGGATTGTTCCAATTGGGATGATTAAGCACGTTGAACGCTTCGCCTCGCAACTGCACTCGCACTCGCTCTCTAACCGCAAAATTCTTCCGAACCGCG
>JANXQZ010001103.1 GCA_025353235.1 Bryobacterales bacterium | reverse complement strand
GCATCTTGCCGCCCCTTGCCCGAATGCTACACTGAAATCATCGTTGGCGCGGAGAGGTGGCTGAGTGGTTGAAAGCACCCGCCTCGAAAGCGGACTTACTCGAAAGGGTAACGCGAGTTCGAATCTCGCCCTCTCCGCCATTTCATTCGCTTTTCAACGCAGCAGGCACTCCCTCCCGATACGACGGATACCGTAACTTCACATCCAACGCTCGGCAGATTTCCGACCCGTCTACCCGTCGATTGGTCCGCCTCGTTTCAGGCACATCTTCCCCGGATACCGGGTTTGGAACGCCCAGCAAATCCGCGCAAAATTCCCCAATTTCCCGTGCCGGACACGGATGCTCATCAGCTACCGGATAAGCACCTTGCAGATCGGAAAGCATCCCGGCTTCAGCGATCGCCGCCAGATCCTCAACATGGATCCGACTAATGTAATTGCATCCGTCCCCTAACAGCGCGTAGCGGCCTTCCCGGACCGCGACGTGCACCCCCCTTCCGGGCCCGTAAATGGCCGCAGGGCGGAGGATCAGCCACTCCCATGGCCCATCTGCCACGGTCCGTTCGGTCTCCATGCGCGCCACCTCACGAGGGGTTCTGGGCTGTACTGAAGTGTGCTCGTCGACGAATTCGGCTGCCCCATACACGCCAGTCGTCGAGAGATAAACCACGCGACTCGCGATGCCGTGCAGAGCAGTCAAGAGCACGCGGTCCGCGCTAGAGGGAAGAAATGGAACTGAATGTAAAACAAGGCAACCGGGTACGGCAGCTTCTCTAAGCGCCTCAACCGAGCCCGGCTGCGTGAAATCAATTTGCGATTTGCGGATGGTTATAACCCTGAGACCGCGCTCCGCTAAACGTCGGGCCACGCGGCTCCCCGTGAAGCCGCACCCGAGGATTATAGCGTCGCGCTGCAACCAGGGTGCCCGCACGAACAGATAATATCGGTCGTGTCACCCTCCCCCTCGCAAAATGTGCTGCAATACTTGCTTCCGTCTTTCACCGGACAGTTGCAACTCGCATGCGCGCACTTCTTATCGTCGTGATCCGCCATGTTCTTACCTCCGCCGGGTTGGACTCCGCGCGCCTAATTGTGTAACAACCGAATCACAGGCCCAATCTAAGAGGCATGGCCAGAAATGCTTCCGAAGTCTTGATCGACACGATACACGCCTGGGGCGTTGATGTAATTTTCGGCCTCCCCGGCGATGGAATCAACGGCATCATGGAAGCGCTGCGGAAGAAGCAGGACCAAGTCCGCTTTATCCATGTACGCCATGAAGAATCAGCCGCCTTCATGGCCTGCGCCTACGCGAAGTTCACAGGCAAACTGGGATGCTGCTTGGCCACCTCCGGACCCGGCGGCATCCACCTGCTAAACGGGCTGTATGACGCCAAGCTAGACGGCGCTCCCGTTCTGGCCATCACAGGATTGCAATTTCACGATCTGATAAACACTCACACCCAGCAAGATGTGGAGTTGGACAAGTTGTTCATGGACGTTTGTGTTTATAACTGCCGCGTAATGGGCCCGAACCATGTGGAGAATGTCGCCGAGCTAGCCTGCCGAACCGCGTTGAGCTATCGCGGAGTAGCGCATATTACGATGCCAGTCGACTTTCAGGAATTGACGCCCGACGACGGGGAGCGATCCAAACGCAACGTTCCCCATCATGTGTCCGACGTTGCCGCGCGCAGCGCCCGCCTGCCTCTTGAAACCAACCTGCGCGAGGCTGGGGAGATTCTGAACGCGGGCAAGAAGATCGTGATGCTGGTTGGTCAAGGCGCGTTGGGCGCACATGACGAGATTGAGCAGACTGCGGAAAAGCTCGGCGCTCCCGTGATTAAGGCGCTGCTCGGAAAGGGCGTTCTCCCGGACGACTCGCCCTACACAACAGGAGGCATCGGGCTCCTCGGAAGCGAGCCCTCCGAAATTGCGATGGAGGAATGCGACACTCTGCTGATCGTGGGCAGTTCGTTCCCCTACATCGAGTTTTACCCGAAGCCCGACAAAGTGCGAGCCGTGCAGATCGATTTAGACCCGGCCCGCATTGGGCTTCGCTACCCGGTCGAGGTCGGCCTGGTGGGCGATAGCCGCCGTACTCTGCAAGCTCTTCTGCCTCTGATCAAGCGCAACGGCAACCGCAAATTCCTGGCGGACGCCCAGGCAGGCATGCGGGACTGGTGGAAGCTGATGGAAAAGCGCGGAACCGCGACAGCCACGCCGATGAAGCCCCAGGTGGTGGCTTGGGAGCTGGGCAAGCGTCTCGGCGGCGACGCCATTGTGTCTTGCGATTCGGGCACCATCTCAACATGGTTCGCGCGCCAGATCCCGGCCAAGCGCGGACAGATGTTCACCCTCTCTGGAAACCTCGCGACCATGGCGTGCGGCCTCCCGTACGCAATCGCGGCGCAAATCGCCTATCCCGACCGGACCTGCGTCGCCTTTGTGGGGGACGGCGGTTTCACCATGCTGATGGGCGAA
>JANXQZ010001034.1 GCA_025353235.1 Bryobacterales bacterium | reverse complement strand
ACGGCATTGACCCCAAAACGGTCTATAAATCGCTGGAAGAAATCCTGCAAGGCACTTCTATTGCGGACATCAATGCCAAGCGTACCGAAAAACGCCGTGTGGCAGAACTTGCCGACATTCAACGCAAAACTGCGCCTATTCTTAAACTCATGACTCCCGCCCAGCGCCAGAGGGTTGGTCAACTTGCCCCCCGCCATTTCGGGGAACTCATCGTTCAGCATCACCATTGCTCCGTTGATCATGAGCGCCGCGTGCATCACGCGCTTTCCGTCGGGCGCCATGTGGCGGGTCAGTTCCGTTGCGCCGAAAGCCTTCTTGTAGAACTCGATGGCCGCAGTCGCGTCTGAGACGGCGAGGTGCGGCGAGAGGGGATGAATCTTTGGTTCGTAAACGTCAGCCATAGTGAATCATTGTACTCCCCAGGCTCATCAGGGCGGCACTGACTTTGGCAGAGCGCTATTTCCGCCTACCAACCTTATGGGCGGACTCTACTACGCTCTCCGGCAGCGGAAGAATCACAGGCTGCGCAAAACCCTGTGTCACCGTCAATTGCCGCACGCCCTGCAGGAGTTCTCGCTGCGCCGTCAGGGTGATCATCGTGGACCCCGTTATCAGCAGCTCCGGCTTCGTCCAGCGAGTGAAAGTCACACCGGCGATCTGCACCACGGCATGGCTGGAGAACCCGTTCCCCGACACCGCCAGCGTCACCTCCTCATCGCTTGCAGCCAGCACATTCACCTTTGAAGCGGAGATGTCATCCTCCAAAACCAATTCGCTCGAATCGCGATATAAATCGCCTCCGAACAGCCGCGCTACCGTGACGTGCGGGAAGGAACGAAGCGCCGTCGTAGGAACCGCGAAGCGGATCATGAGAGCGTCCGAGTCGGTCGGCTCGGTTTCCACCTGCGACACCAGGAAAACGTGTCCCCCCGCGCTCACCATGGTGTTGTTGACGATCAGTTCTTGCAGCGGCTTCTTGCGCTGCCGGCTCTTAAGTTTGATGCGCACCTCGGACTGCTCCGCGTCCTTCGGCCGAGCGCGCGCATACTCGATTTTCAAGCCCCAGGCCGGATCGGAAGTCCATTGCTGATTGAGCGCGCGGGGCTCTACTAAAGGAACAGGAGAACCGTATCGTCCCCCTGCCACAGGATCAAACTCGGTGAGCAGCTTGGCTGACGCAACGAACTGCAAATGCCTCTCGCGCTGAATGTTCAAGTCTGCGCCGACGACCGCGATATCGCCCAGCATGACGGTTGTGTCCGCCAGAAAATTCTCGCCATCCGCAATCACCAGCACCTGTTCATTGCCATGGGGAACGAATCGGACTTCCGCAATTTTGGGCCTGAGGCTCAGCTCCATTTCAGCGGCATTGAAGCGAACGGCCTCGGTCCATAATTCGTCACGCGCTGAATCTTCTAGAAACTCCGGACCGTTCTTGCGCTTGGCATGCTTCAACGATCGCCAATGAGTGTGAACGTGCACGTCGGCCAGATAGTCTTCAGCCATGCCCGCAGAAAGAGACAGCAGAGCGTACACCTGCCGCATCCCGGGATCCACGCGATCCCGCCCCAGAACCGGCCTGAACTGCCACGCGAATGCCACGTCCCGTTCGCCGTGCTGAAAGCCCGTCCCGCATGCTTTGGCGGATTCGCCCACCGGCGTTAACCGCTCCTGCGAGATCGTGTCGGTGTCTCTAACGATATAGAAGCTGTCCTTCCCGTCGCTCGTGGCCATCGTTTGGATAGCCGCATTTCCGAACCCGGCTTGACCCCTCGCAACGGTGGCAATGTTGTACGTCTTTTCCTTTGGGAGCAAGGCGACCAGAACCGGAGGCAAGTGCGTGTCGCCGCGGCTACTGACCGTGATTTCGACTTCTGCCAGCGCGTTGGGGTACTTATCTTTCGGGTCTATGCTGACCTGAAACGCGAGCAAGACCTGTGCGCGAGCGGTCGCGTGGCTGCCGCTTGCAGAAGGAGTAAGCATGACACGATCCGATAGGGACCGATCGGGTAGCGAGCGCAGATTCGCGATCTGATGCATAAGCTGGGTTGATTCGGCCAGCATTTCAGAGACTTTCGGCGCGGGCAAGGCGTCGCGCGTGCGCAGTTTAGCTAAGCGGGCCTCCAGCGAATCGGCCATGAGCGCGATGGTGCGGTCGTCAAACAACTTCGGCTTCCCTACCACGATGCCGCTCTCGAGGTTGCCGCAAACCGGCCTAACGCGGAGCGGAGTGCCCGTCTCGCAAAACACGAGCGGAGTCCAGGCTACGATGAAGAGCAGAAATTTACGAGTGCGCATGAACAGCGGAGAAGCTTGCAATCATTTCGAACAGCGTACTCCAAGTAGACACTATTTTTAACGCTCTTTTGTCGCCCATTCCTGAAATGTTTGAAGTATTTCGCCCAGCTTCGAAATGTCGCCCTGTCCTCGGAATTGCTGGTTGAAAACTTCGCAGTCGATCCAGTCCTTGTCTGAGTTCTCGCGTTGGAACGGCTCCATCGTTTCATCCTGCAACGCCGTTTCCTGCAGATCGATCGTGACTAGCCAGCCCGGCTGATCCAATGTTTCAATCGTTACACCGTGCGCGTGCTCCCAGTAGCCGTCGCATTGCCGCTGAAACCAGGATTGGATAAAAACGAAGGACATGTCTAGTGCTTGAATGCCGCCCGTGAGAGCGACCGCATGAAGCGCCCGCCAAAGACGCTGATGGAGAGCAATGCGCCGAACAGCAGCAGGGCGTCCACGCTTTCGCGTCCTTCGCGCTCCCAATAGACGTCCCGCAGGTTTAGCCAGAGCGCAAATTCATCCAGAGTGAGGGCCGCGCCTACTCCATAGGCGAAGGCCAGGAGCCGTCCCAGAAATCGCGCCCTCAGGCTTACCTGCCAAAGCCAGCAATACCCGACCACCAGCAATAGAAGAATGCCCCATACCAAGTGGTGGATGTGCCTGCCGCCCATGGCAACATCATGAAAAGGGCCTCGTCCCGCGCGAATCGCATGCGTTAGCGCCCGGATGCCCGCAAATCCAATGTAAAAGCCGATGGATGCGAAGAGCATTCGTTCGCCAGGCACATTGGCTCCGAATTGCTGCCTGTAAAGGGCCACGGCCTGTTGACGCCGGAGCCGCAGGACGATGATGGCCAGCAGCAGGCATACGACGCTCAAGAGCAGGAGAGCCCAATGCGCGGGATGGTGAAAAGGGAACAAGGGCGGCGCAGACGCTACTCCCAAGTTATACTAAACTTTCGACTTTGAGGGTTCTGCTGGAACCAGCCGCATACTACGGATATATTAGCGATGAAGCGCTCCTTTCGCTGGATTCCATGGAGGGTCTCCAGCAGCTTCCGAAAGCTGTAATCCGCAAGCCGTCTGTCCCGGTTTGGCCCGGATACCTTCTGGCGGGTGCTGTGGCCGCAGCAGCTTGGAGCTTGCATCTGCTGCCATTCGCGCCGTTTCAGGTTGGCAGCGGCAGCGCGGCGCGACATCCCGTGAGCTCCGCCATTCTCGCGATGACGGGCGGAATGCTGGTCCGCAATCTTGTGCCGTTGCCGGGAGCCGCCATCGACGGAGCGAAGCGGATCGCGCGGACCCTGATTCCAGCCACCATCGTGCTTACCGGCGCGGGTTTGGATCTTGGAAAACTGGGGGCTGTGGGACTCGACTCTCTCATCATCACTTTGGTGTGCATTGTCGCGGCAACGTTTAGCGCGATCTGGCTAGGACGCCTCCTGAATGTCTGGCCTAAAACCGCGTTGCTGATCGGCGCAGGCACAGCCATTTGCGGGACCAGCGCGATTGTGGCCGTGGCGCCTTTGATCGAGGCTGCCGACGAAGATCTGATGCTTTCCATCGGCACCATCAACATCCTGGGTTTAGCACTCATGTTCCTAATGCCAGCCCTGGGAAGCCTGATGGGGCTGAAGGACAATCAGTTTGGGGTTTGGGCCGGCACGTCCATCCACGCGGTTCCCCAGGTTGTCGCTGCGGCATTTGCTTACAGCGCTCCTGCGGGTGCCCTGGCAACTCTGGTGAAACTGGTGCGGGTAACGCTGCTGGCACCTTACATGTTTGTCCTTGGGTTCGTTTTTTCACGCCAAGCCGGGAGCAAGCGGACGATTCCTTACTCCAAACTGGTTCCACCGTTCGTTTGGGGCTTCGCGAGCTTGGCCCTTCTAAATACCCTGGGGCTGTTCCCGGTGCTGCAGTTCCGTTTCGGGAGCGCGCCTCTTTCCGGACTTTTGACCAACTTCGGAGAGGTGCTGCTCACGCTCTCGATGGCGGCGATGGGCATGGAAGTGAATCTCCGATTTTTCGCCAAAGTGGGAGGGAGGGCGGTGTTGACGGGAGCCGGTGCAGCCTTGGTCTTGTGCGTCGTTAGCTTACTGCTGATCCGAATGATTCTGTAGGAGCGGGGAGCAGAATCGTGGGAGTTCGCGCGGGATCGGCCAGGCGCAAATAAAAATGGCCGATGCCAGCCAGTCCCAGCATCAGGCCGGGCACTTCGTTGGCTCCCCGCAATCCGCACGGCCAAGGCACGCGACGGCGCTCGAAGCGTTCGATACCCTCCTCTGCCGCAGCGTGCGCAGTAGTGAGCCACGCTTCCTCTCCCAAGACTTGCGAAGCGTGGATCAGGACATCGGCGTTCCCCATTTCGCCATGGCAGAGCGAATAATTTTGCGGAGATCCCATATCGTCCCGCACCGTGGCAAGCGCATGTCGCGCATCCGCCAGCAATTCCTCTTCGCCGAGGATTTGCCACGCGCGCAAGCGGGACAATCCAATCCCAGCCGCCCCATGACACCAATAAACGGGATATTCCGTTACAGGCCCGCGAAAGTCAGGCCAATTCCGCTCCACCGGATTCCAGCAACTCCGTTCATAGCGAAACGCCTCCAGCGCGGCAACTCGAAAGCGGATTTCGCCGGTGGCTGCGTAGAGTTCAGCCAGAGCCCATCCAATTCCGGCCGCGCCATGCGAAAACCCGGTTAAGTTTCGTGTCCCCTCAATGGTGTTCCAACTCCAGCCACTTTCTTCTTTCACAGCTTCGCGCAGCAGGAGATCGCCGTGTTCGATCGCCGCCTCCAGCAGCCTCTGGCTTTGCGCCCCCTGATGCAGATATAGCAATACGGCGATGGCTCCAGCACTGCCAGCGATGACGTCTAGTTCCGAGCTGTCCGGCTCGGCTTGCTGAATTACCTTGTCTTCATCGCTGCGCATATCCATCTGCGCGGCCACATAGTACACTCCCAGTCCGCCGGAATACATTCCACATTTAGGAATCGGCAGCCTTGCCCTGGCTTGGCGCAGCGCCGCTTCAGCGGTCAGCCGGAAAATCCGTTCGCCGGTTGCCGACGCAACTCGATCCAGGAATAAGGCGATCCCGCTTGCCCCTCCGTACAAATCCGGACCCAAAGATCCGTATGCAGTCCCAGCCTGATCCAGATCCGCTGTCCAATTACAGCGCCCTCTGCTCCACAGTGCGTCGCGGCAGAGGCGGGCTGCAATTGCAGCGGCCACGTCGAGGTATTTCGGATTCATGCGGCAGGAAAAGGGAACTCGTAGCTATCTCGAGAACCCGCATTCAGCCAAGGCCGATCCAGAGAGAGACCCCGCCGCTCAAATTGGTGCCGAACCTCCTGGAGCCGCTCCTCCACCGGCTGGCCGCGAGAGGCCGCCATCGCTTCAGCCAGGATCGTGCAGCGGTGCTTTCCAAAGCTCTCGCCGGGGTCTTCCGCGAACCCTAACCCATCCGCAAAACGCCTGGTGAAAAGTGGAGTGCCGGGGCTGAGCCAAGGCCCAAGCCGCGCATGAACTCTCTCCATGAGCAGCGCGGCAATCGCATAATAGCGCCGCTGCAAATACAAAACCGCTGCGTCCCGCCGGGGATAGTGGGCGGACTGGCTGCCGCACTTGAAGTGGAACGGAATCTGAAAGCGATTCAACTCTCCGCTGAGAGCCTCCGTCACATGCGGCGCGCCCTCGACAGAGACGTTCCAATAAAAGCGCAACGGCCGCTGGTCATCCTCAAAATCGGCAGCCGTCTCTCCGAAGACATGATAAAAGCCCGCCTGTGTATCCGCTGACCCCTCCGGCAGAAAGATGCTAACCTTCTTCTCGGCTTCCGGGCCAAATCCAAGACCGCGATGAGTCAAGTACTCGCCGGGAAGAAACGAGCGGACAGCCGCGCCTTTCGTCGCCAGAATTCGTCCTTCGTCCAGGATTTGATCGATGCGCCATCCCTCATCCCACACCGGACGGCTCCGGTTGGCTGCGACCAATATAGAAGTTAGATCTTGGTTGGGAGTGTCGCCATTGCCGACACGAGTCGAATCGAGAATGGACCTTGCGTAGCAGTCTCGGTATAGAATTTCGGCCAATTTGGCAGCATCGTCCTGCCCAGGCAGATCGGCGGCTAAGATGGCCGCTAACTCGCCATGCACTGGGCGTTCAAGCTCCGCATTGGCGTCCCGATCAATTGCTCTGCCGCCCAATCCGGGCTCGTCACGATATGCAAACCGCCCTGCATAAGTCGGACGGCTTGGCCCGTCATCCGCTCCATCTTGTCCAGGGTTTCAAAGGCGGATTGGAGCATGCGGGCACCAGCGAAGCGGACCGCGCGAGCGGCACACTCGACGGCATCCCACCCTCGCCTTTCCGCGTACGCCTGCAAGAATGCCCGGACGGCCGGCTGAATCGCTTCAATCGGATATTCCAATGGTCGGCGCACCCAGAAATTCCAATAGGACTGCAGCATGGCGCTCACATCCCAGTAAGAGTCGCCCCAGGACGCAAATTCCCAATCCACCACGCGCAAACAGTCCCGCGCTGGCGAAACCAGGCAATTCTCCAATTTCAGATCGCCATGGATGAGCGTGTCCTCATGCCACTCTGCGCGAAGCCGATCCAGTGCATGGCCAAACCCTGGGTGCTTTTTCACCACACGCAGCAACTCGCGCTGGCCTGCGCTGGCGGCCGTCAAATTATCTTCCGCCACCTCGTGCAGCGAGAGATACCATGGCATGGAACCGGGAAACGCGGACGCCAAGCTGCCCGGTTCCATTGCCCGATGAAAGGTGCCGATTACATCCCCGCACAACCGACCCAGCTCAGGCGCGAAGCGGTCCTGCACGTCGTACAACTCTTGGTGGCCTGCGAGGAATTCGAGAATCAGGACCGAATTCGGGGGATCGTAAGCGTAGCATTGCGGAGCCAACACGTTCCCGGCTTCCATTTGCCGGTAAAAAGCGGCTTCCCGCTCCACGCTAGAGCGGCCGTTGTAGTCCCACTGCTTGGCCTGTTTCACCAGGTATTCCCGTCCGTCGCAGGTCACGTGGAAATTTCGGTTCCGGCGGGTTAGGGAACGAACTGCGAAAGCTCCATTGACTGCTGCATCGAAATTGGCGAATTGCCGGTCCACCAAGTAATGTAGGACACTCGCCTCGGTCAGGAACATGCGGTGGCAGCTTTAAAAGGCTGGCGGAGCGGGAGGGCTGGACCAACCCGGAACCTGCGGCAGGAAAGCATCTGCCTTCTTCGGCGGTTTGCAGAATTCCCGCATCGTGCATTGTGGGCCTTGCGTTTTATCTGGGAGATCGTCCTTGCAATACTCGCCTGTCTTTGGCTTCTCCTGCGGGCTACCTGCCGCTTTGCCAAAGGCAGTTTTTTCACCATGTTCTGCAGGAGCGGCAGCGAGAATCTGCTGAAAGTCCTGAGAGATCGCTCCTTGAAAAAATCCGGGTAGTGTATTCATGTTGGTCTCCCTTCCTTGTCAGAGACACACTACCAGAACCGCAGTGATATTACAAATGGTTTTTCAGTTTTGCAGCTTCAGCATCCAGATTCCCCCGGACCGCTCCACCAAACTCACGGCAATCTTGTCTACAGCCAAAGCTACCGGTTCGGAAAAGGCAGGTGCTCGCATTCGTAAGGCTGAGGAATGGAAGTGTTGAACCGCGAATGGCTCACCTTGGGGGTGCTTGGTGGTTGAATCCAGGCGTTGAGCCCAAATGCAGGCAAACCCGTCCTGTTCGGAGCTGAAATAAAGCATATTACCGTCGGGTGACCAGCGCTGGTTTGGATGGGCCAGGGCGGATTGAGGGATGCGTACCCACTCCGGCTGAGGCGGTGCTCGGCCCGGTGCAAAGGGCGCGACGTACGTCGTAAAATCCCGGTTGGTGCGGTAAGCGTTGAAGGCGATCCATTTTCCATCGTCGGAAATCGAGCTCGCCCGCAAACCCAGGTGGGCATCCCGCATGTACTCGGTGTGAGAACCGGTTGCGAGATTCAGAAGACCCATCCACCAGCTTGGAGATTTCCCCGCCGAGAAAAGGAGAAATTCTCGATCCCCCGCCCAAGCATTGGGAGTTCCGCAATCGGCGCACGCCTGCACCGGCGAACCACCGCTGAAGGGCGTCACGAATATCGCGCGATTGCCGACGCCGTTCAGCCTCCAGGCCACCAATCCGCCATCCTGAGTGATGTGAGCGGCGTTTTTTGGCATCCCCCCAGGGGTCAGCGCACGCTCTTGGCCGGTGGCCAGATCCTTGCCCCATACCTCCAACGAACCAGTGCGAGTGGAAACAAAGACGATCCGCTTACCATCCCCAGATATCGACTGCGCCAGATTGTCAGCCGCATCCGAAGTTAAGCGCTGCGGAGCGCCTGCGACTCTACCACGCTTGGCATCGAGAGGAAGGTAGTACAGGTTGGAATGTGCGGTCACACTGGCAAAAACGAGGCGACCGTCTTTCGATAACGAGGGTGAGTTCTCATCCGTGGTTCCGGCCGTTAGCCGCCGTGGCTGGCCAACCGACTGCCATGTCCGGGGGTCGATGGCCACTACGCCGGCTATTGGGCCACCCATACCCGTCTGCTCTCCGCTAAAAAACACACGGTTGGCTCGCCAGGTAAACGGGTCGTAGAACGCATCTTTAAGCGCGTGGCACTGTACCGCCTTTCCGTCCACCAGCGGCGTAATCCACCAATCGAACGTATAAGGATCCGCCGGATCCTTTAGCCCTAGAAAGAGTATTTCCTTCCCGTCCGGGCTCCACACCGGATGCACGGCGGCGGCAAAATCCGCCCGAATTTGCCGTGTTGACGATGCCGCAAGATCCAGAATAAATATCTGGCCCATTCCCGAACGCAGAGGGAAAGAGTCGGCTGGCCCGGTCCAATAAGCGATTTTCGAGCCATCCGGCGAGAACTGCGGCCGTCGTCCGCCATCTGCGAGTTTCTGTTCGGTCCCTCCCAGGGCCGGGATGATATATATTCCGCCTCCCTCGCGCCCTGACCGAAAGACAATCTTGGTTCCATCGGGCGAGAAGTTGGGTTCGACGTCGTCCGCCGGATTCTTAGTGAGCCGGATGGCATCGCCGCCGCCGATTTGTTTCACCCAGATATCCAGATTGCCTTCACCGCCGCGGTCCGAAGCGTACGCCAGCAGCTTTCCATCGGGCGAAATTGCAGGGTCGATGCTCAGACCGCCTTCCGTGGTGAGCCGCGTGATCTCGAGAGGCCCGGCGGTGGTTTCCACGGAGCCTGGCTTCGGCTCCAGCAACCAAAAA
>JANXQZ010001010.1 GCA_025353235.1 Bryobacterales bacterium | reverse complement strand
CGATCGGGCACGGACGCTCCGGTTGCCGTGAATTCGATACGCGACGAGAGTCCTAACGAGTTTGCCAAAATCCGCGTCTGGGCAAGTCTTGGCCCGGTTCCAAGAAGCTCCAAAGTCCACGGCAGATCCTTCAAGAGGGCGACGGCTGCCAGCAGTGTTTCATGATCCTTGGGCGGTTCAAATCTGGCGATCATTAGAATATGCGGCGGCGCGAGCGCAGGTCTTGCGCGCAGGGCGGGGGCAACATCGGGGACGCCATTGTAGATGACGGCAAGCTTGTGATCCGGGGCGATGCGATGCCGACGCGCGAGTTCGCGCTCGGCTTGACTGACGTTAATGATGCTTACGGCCAAGGGAGCCGCGCCTCGTTCGAGCAGCCGGAAGATCCGAGACCTTTTTTGAGAGATGCGGCCGCCGATGGACCAGCCATGAGGCGTGTAGAGGGCGGGGATCCTAAGCAGCGCGCAGGCCACCCGCCCGACAAAGCCCGCCTTCGCGGTGTGCGTGCAAACCAGATCCGGCTTGAGTTCCACCAACACGCGCACCAGTTCTGCAACCGCCAGAACATCCTTAATGGGATGAATGGATCGCCCCAGCCAAGCGAGCGATTGGTACTTCACGCCGCAGCTTGCAAAATCTTCGAGCACTTCGCCCCGGCCGCCGATCAGCACGATCACGCGATGCCCGCAATCCTCAATGCCGCGCGCCAAATCGCGCACGTGCACCGTGGCTCCTCCGATCGCGTCCGCGCGCGTGATGATGGAAACGATCTTCATCCCGCCGCACCCCGCCCGTGCTCGAGCAGGTCCCGATACAGGGCCTCCCATTGGTCCATCACGGCGTCGAACTGGTAATGGCGAACCACATGTTCGCGCGCGGCTCTAGCCATCCGAGCCCGTTCCAGGGCAGGCATTCCCGCGAGACGGCTCATGGCGTCGCCGAGGCCTACCGTATCGGCAACGGGCGCAAGATAGCCCGTAGCGCCTTCCACGATGGCCTCCTCCGTGCCGCCGACACGCGTCGCTACTGCCGGAAGTCCGCATGCGGCGGCTTCCAGCAGCACCAGGGGGAGAGCTTCGTACGTCGACGTCAGAATCATGCCGTCGGCAGCGTTCATCAGGGAAGGAACGTCTTGCCGCCGACCGAGAAACCTGACTTTAGAATTGATCCCAAGGGCGGTTGCGAGCGATCTCAGAACGGGTTCCTGTTCTCCGCCTCCCGCGAGCAACATTTGCGAATTCGGATGCCGGTCGAGCATGCCGGCGAAACTCTTGAGAGCGGTCTGATGGTCCTTAATTGGATCGAAGCGACCTACATAGAGCCAGGCGAAGTCATTTCCCAGCTTTAGTTCGGCCCGGGTCAGTTCCCTCTGGGAGCTATCGATGCGGAACACTTGGGTGTCCACGCCATTCGGAACGTACCGCAGCCTGCGGGCTGAAACGGTGTTCGAAGCGTAGTAGTAACTCAGCCCGGCTTGGCAGACTACCGTCGTGGTATCCGCCAAGTGGTCCGTCACCCGGTGGAGGCGCTCAAGCCAGCGCTGGTGATGCCCGCTGACGCTGTACATCATCAACCCGTGCAGCGTCCCAATCACCACCGGTACGCGGGCGAAGCAACGGGCGAGCCGACCTGCCAGGGTTGCCTGCGCCATGTGGCAGTGCAGCACCAGCGGGCGATAGGAGCGGATCAGTTTGATCAGCGCGCCCGCCGAGAGCACGGCGCCAACCCCCTTGCGCATGTTGGTGGATTCAACTCTGATGCCAGCCTGCTCCAAATCCGGCGAGGTGCATCCAATCGGCAGCAAGGATGCGATCCGAACGTCCCAGCCGCGGTCCTTCAGCCGCAACGCAAGCTGGGTGCTTTGCACCTCGGCGCCGCCGGTTGGCGAAACATTGGTTAGAAGCAGAAGGACCCGGCCTTTGGAGGGTTGGTCCAAGCCTGCTTGCGCGGCTCGTGCTCTATGCTGCGCGGCTAACATCGCTCATCCCCCGGTCGGACGACAACAGTAATTTTCCGTATAGCTCGTCGTAGGCCTGTACCATCTGGCGGTGATCGAATTTGTCGCGAGCCCGCTTGGCCGCCGCTGCTCCAAGGCTTCGCAAGACGGCGCTGTCGCGCGCAACGTTCAGGAGCGCCGAGGCGAAGGCTTCGGTATTTCCGGACTCCGCTATGAAACCGCTTTGCCCGTGTTCAACCAGCTCCGGCACGCCTCCTACCGCAGTGACGACCACGGGAATGCCTGCCGCCATGGCCTCCATCACGGAGAGGGGATTCCCTTCCCACAGCGAGGCCAAGGCGAACACGTCCGCCGCGCCCAGCAGCGCGACAACATCTTCGCGTCGTCCCAGAAAGAACACGCGGTCCCGGATCTTCAAGCGTTCCGCTTGTGCTTCGAGTTCGGCTTGCAGTCCGCCATCGCCCGCCAGCAAGAGCTTGGCTTCCGGAAGTCTGGCCGGCCCCGCCGCAAAGGCATCGAGCAGCATCCGATGATTCTTCTGCGCAAACAGGCGGGCTACGCAAACATAGAGAAGGTCGTCCGGCGCGAAACCTTCCTTGCGCCTCCACTCGGCGCGAGTCGCCCGGCCTTGGGCGTAGAGCCCGACGTCGATTGCATTCGGAATCAGCGTTGGCCGAGGCAAGCCGTAGATCTGCTTGTAGCTCTCGGAAACTTTCTCCGCAATGGAAACCGGGTGGACCCGACCGCGGAATGCCCAACGCTGCAACCACCTGCCAAACTGGTCCGATTCCCGCTCGGCTACATTCTGCAGAGTGTGCACCATTACCGGCACGTTCGCCAAGAGGCAGGGCGGCAACGTGTACCGCAGGACGTAATTGTTCGTGTGCACGATATGCGGCCGCACTTGCTTCAGCACGCGGTGAATCCGCCCGAACATGCGCATGTCCAGACCGTGTTGCTTGTCCAGATGGAAGACCTCGATCCCGTTATCCGTAAGACTGTGCGCGAGACTTTCAGACTGCTCTTCAAACAGGCTGACCACGCCGACCTGAAACCGCCCGGGGTCCATGCCGAGGGCGAGGATGGCAGCCGTTCGTTCCGCTCCGTAAGGGGCCAGGCTGGGCATCACGTGGGAGGACCGTAAACCCACCTGGTTCATTTTCGCGATTCTTGCAGCTCACCATGCCGTTGCGCAAAGAATGCCCGGCGCAGCAAAGAGGCCCT
>JANXQZ010000980.1 GCA_025353235.1 Bryobacterales bacterium | reverse complement strand
CCACCGATGGTATTGCGGCCGGCACCGTCCTCCAAGTGATCCCAAAAGAACGAGGGTCTCCGGTAGTTTTCCAAGCTGTGCCCTTTAGCTCGTTTTGATGTTTCACAAAGGGTAGGTTCTGCAACGCTCGCCGAGACCAATGAAATCAGCCCTTCCAGAGTCTCATTATTCAGTCTCAAACCCGAATGCACGCTGTCGAGATTAAAACACGGGTCTGCTTAGCAGGGCTCAGCAGACTGCACGTTCGCGATTCCGCGAAAAATCGCTAATCTCTGTCTCAAAAAGCAGCTGCAATTTCGGCTCTGACAATAGGCCCAGCCGTGAACACGCAACCCGCTTGGCAGGAGGTTTGGGATAGATCCTTCCAGATGGCGCAGTGTCGCATGGTCGGCATCTGGAAGAGGGCCGCGCCTTCGGAGATTGCTCCCGGCCAGTCGGAAAGGCGATCTTTCCGCAGATGCCCACTGCCGCCACGCGCGGACTTCGTCCCTCGCCGATCACCATGCGTAGCGAGAATTCATGGGCCAATCCAAAGCGTTGAGTACAATTGCGGATCGCGTCCGAAACGCTTTTCGATGCAGGCGTTTTCGCAGTCCCAGCCATTTTCAAAACGTTTTCCCCATCCTTTCAACAACTTCCCGCATTAAGCCGCCCTCCTCCGCTTGACTCGCCCGCTATCCTTCCCCTGAGGTAACAACCATGTCCGCAGCAAATCGAAACAAAAAGTCCCGCGCCCAAACAAACCGCGAGAACGCCCAAAAATCCACAGGCCCTAAGACCGAAGAAGGCAAACGCCGCTCCTCCCTCAATGGGATCCGGCATGGACTCACCGGCCAAGTCATCGTTCTCCCCACAGAAGATCTCGCCGAATTCGAACGCTTCGCAGGCACCTTCTGGCACGACTACAAACCCCAAGGCGCACTCGAGTCCCAACTCGTGCAAATGGTGTCAGACATCGCTTGGCGCATCAACCACGCCTCCGCCGTAGAAAAAGTGCGCATCTCGCTCACCATCGATGATGAGCGCGAAAGCGTCGACACCGATTGCACCCCGGCCCACAACGCCTTCGTCGAAGCCAGGAACTACGAGAAGAATTCGGAAACCATCAAGAACATCAGCCTCTACGAAACCCGCTTGGCAAACCGCTTCAACAAAGCCGTAAAACAGCTCCACGACGTCCAAGCAGAGCGCCGCGCTCGCGAGGCGGAGGAAATGGAGAAGGCCGCCGCGATCTTTGAAATGGAAGAGGAAGCCGCCGCCGCGCCTGGCAGCCCTTTCAAGTACGCGCCGAACGACGATGGCTTCGCTTTTTCACTAGCTCAAGTCAAGCTCCACATTCGCCTTCGCGACCGCCTCGTGGTAGCCCGCCGCTGCGAAAAAACCCGCGCCACAGCCGCGCGATGTTAAGAATCGCTTCAAATCACGTGTGAAATAGAGACGATCCACCTTGTTCTACTCTAGTAACAGCATCGCTATGCGCAATCGCGTCATTCTCGGCTCGGGCGTGGTCCTGCTCGCATTCCTGGTGACGATCCTCGTCTGGCAAGGCTCGTTCACGTTTGGCTCGTTCGCTCCCTCCAGCCTGGAGCGAACCTATCTTTTCTGGGCGCTCTCAACTATCATCTTCATCTTGACCGTCGCGCTGGCCTTCATGCTTCTGCGCACCTTCATCAAGCTCTACATGGAGCGCCAGACGGATCGCGTCGGCTCGCATATCAAGAGCAAGCTCATCGGAGGCGCGCTCGCTCTCAGCTTTCTTCCCGTAATCTTCCTTGTCCTCTGGAGCTTCACAGTTCTCAACTTCAACCTGGACAAATGGTTCAGCCGGCCCGGGCAGAATATCAATAAAGACCTGGTGGATGTCGGCAATTTGATCGACACGCAAATGCAGGCCAAGCTAAAGGCGCAGGGTCATTGGATGGCCTTGCTGCTCAGCTCCGACGATCGCGGCGTGTATGGACGATTTTGCCGTGAGCAGGATGTCGGCCGCGTGCAACTGCTCTCTGCCGACGGCACGCTTCAGACTCTTTGCGGAAGGCCCACCGGCGCGTTCCCTTACACGCAAACGGTCGAAGTGCCCGGCGGCACCTTGACGCTCTCTTCCGCCCTGCCGTTCGATCTTGCCGCAAAAAAAGCGGATATTGATCGCTCGGTAGGAGATTACAATAAGCTGTCCACTGACAGGAAGAGCTTCCGCAACATCTACCTGTTGCTGCTCACCCTGATTACGCTCTTCGTTCTGTTCTTTGCCACTTGGATGGCGCGCTACCTCGCGAGTCAAATCAGCACGCCCATTACGGCTCTGCTCGATGCTGCGCAGCGCATACGCAACGGCGACTTGAGCCACCGCGTCCATGTCGCCGCCATCGACGAACTCGCTACGTTTGTGAAGGCGTTCAATGAGATGACCGCCGACCTCCAAACCAACAGCAACGAGTTGGAAGCACGTCGTCGGTTCACCGAAGCGATTCTCGAAAGCATCCCGACCGGCGTTATTTCCCTCTCCGCTGATGGCGAGATTCAGCGCGTCAACCGGGCCCTGATGGGAATTTTTTCGGAGGCGCAAGTGCGTTCCGCCACGCGGCTAGATAATTTGTTTCCGCGCGAAGACGCTGCCGAGATTCGCTATCTGATGAATCGCGCGCGCCGCACCGGCCTGGCCGGCACGCAACTGGATTTCAAGTCCGAACGGCGCATGCTGCATCTCTCGCTCACAGTCGCCGCCATTGACCAGCAGCGCAGCTCGGGGTTCGTGCTTGTGATTGAGGACACTAGCGATCTTCTGCGAGCCCAAAAAGCCGTAGCGTGGAATGAGGTGGCGCGCAGGGTGGCTCACGAGATCAAGAACCCGCTCACGCCCATCTCGCTGTGCGCCGATCGCATCAGCCGCCAGCTTGATCGTTATACGATCAACCCCGACCTGGAACGTATTCTGCGCGAATGTTCTACCACAATTTCTCGCGAGGTTCAATCCGTGAAAGCTCTGGTGGATGAGTTCGCCCAGTTTACGCGCTTCCCTGCCGCGAATCTGGTCCCGTCGGATTTAAATGAAGTGGTCGGAAATGGACTGGCTGTGTTCGACGGCCGACTGGACGGCGTTACGCTGCGAACCGAACTGGGTGCGGATCTTCGCAGCGTGAATATTGATCGCGATCAGTTCAAGCGGGTCGTCGTCAACTTGGTGGACAATGCGGCGGAAGCCATGCAGGACACTCCCGTGAAGAATCTCTACATCTCCACGCGCGCCACCGATGACGATCACATAGAATTGATCGTCGCCGATACCGGCTGCGGCATCTCTCCCGACGACAAGGAAAAACTCTTTCTCCCCTACTTCTCCACCAAGGGACGCGGCACCGGCCTCGGCTTGGCTATCGTGAACCGCATTCTCGCCGATCATGACGCGCTGATCCGGGTGGAAGACAACACTCCCAGCGGAGCTCGCTTTCTTATTGAACTCGCCACGGTAGAGAGTGGGGCAGGTTGTCAACCTGCGGCCGATTGCCAATCGGCCCTTAAGTGATGAAACAGAGCCGCATCCTCATCGTCGATGACGAGCCTCTCATACGTCAGTCTCTTGCGGGCGTGCTGGAAGACGAGGGCTACCACGCCTCTGCCGTGGGCACTGGCGAGGCGTGTCTCGACGAGCTCTCAAAAGCCTCATACGACCTCATCCTTTTGGACGTCTGGCTGCCCGGCATCGACGGACTTGAGACGCTTTCCCGCATACAGGAGATCCCTTTCAGCGATCGGCCGATCACGGTGATCATTTCGGGACACGGCAATATCGAGACCGCCGTCCGGGCCACCAAACTCGGTGCGTTCGATTTTATCGAGAAGCCGCTCACCATCGATAAGGTAATGCTGGTGGTGAAGAACGCGCTCCGGCAGCGGCGGCTTGAGAACGAACTGCAACGCTTTCAAGAGGCCGGGCGCAACCGTCACAAGATCATCGGCGAGAGCGTTCCCATGAAAGCGGTGCGGCAACAGATCGCGCTCATGGCTGCAACCAACGGCCGCGTGCTGATCTATGGAGAAAGCGGCACCGGCAAAGAACTGGTCGCGCATGCTCTGCATGATGTGAGCCAGCGGGCATCCGAGCCGTTCATCGAGGTCAACTGCGCCGCCATTCCCGAGGATCTGATCGAGAGCGAGCTGTTCGGCCATCGCAAAGGCAGCTTCGCGGGCGCGCAGGAAGACAAAATTGGAAAGCTGCAGAAGGCCGACGGCGGAACCCTCTTCCTCGACGAGGTAGCGGACATGAGTCTCCGCACTCAGGCCAAGATGCTGCGCTCGCTCGAAGAGCAGCGCTTTGAGCCGCTCGGCGCGGAAACCTCCATTCAAGTGGATACGCGGGTGGTGGCGGCCACCAACAAGAATCTCGAGGACGAAATCGAGCGCGGAAATTTCCGCGAGGACCTGTTCTATCGTCTCAACGTGATCCCGTTTCACGTCCCGCCCCTGCGAGAGCGAATCGAGGACGTGCCGCTGCTGGCGGATCATTTTTTAAGGGAGTTCACCACCGCCTACGGCCGCAAGCCCAAGGAGCCGACGCCCGAGGCTTACCAGATCCTGCAGGAATACCAATGGCCGGGCAATGTCCGCGAGCTTCGCAATTTGATGGAACGTCTGGTCATCATGAATCCGCAGATCCGCGTGGACGCGCGCCACATCCCGCTGAATGTGCCGCTCACTAGCGTCAAGAGGCCCGAGCGCATCGGCAGCTTGCAGGAGGTGCGAGCTGCCGCCGAGCGCGACTATATCCTAAGGAAGCTCGACGAAACGAAAGGCAACGTCACCAAGAC
>JANXQZ010000921.1 GCA_025353235.1 Bryobacterales bacterium | reverse complement strand
CTCAGGCCATCGTCCCCGATTGGTGGCCAATCGCCAGCGGCATCGCCATCGCAGGCGCGCTCCTCGGAGCCGTATATCCGGGACTGAAGGCCGCCAGACAGGATGCCATCGAGGCGCTCGCATATGAGTAGCCCGGCCATCATCACGACCAGCGATCTAAAGAAGATTTACCGCGTGGGGGATGTTGAGGTTTCAGCCCTGCGCGGGGTAAACCTGCAAATTGCGCGCGGCGAGTTCGTGGCTGTCGTGGGGCCGTCCGGCTCCGGCAAATCGACTCTGTTTCACATCTTGGGGGGCCTCACAGCGCCGAGTTCAGGCACCGTGGCAATTGGGGGCACGGACCTTTCAAAAATATCCGACTCCGAGCGCACCAACATGCGCAAGACCATCGTCGGTTTTGTTTTCCAGAAGTACAATCTGCTCCCAACGCTGAGTGCGCGGGACAATATCGAGATTGCCCGCAACATTGCCGGAAAAGACGGGGCTCTCGATCCTGAGTTCGAGGAAGTTTTGAAATCCCTGGGGTTGACCGCGAGGCTGAGCCATAAGCCGCGCGCCATGTCCGGCGGCGAACAGCAGCGCGTAGCCATCGCCCGCGCCATCGTGAACCGTCCTGCCATTTTGCTAGCCGACGAGCCTACGGGCAATCTAGACACGGAGAACTCCAACGCGGTGCTCGGGATTCTACAGGACTTGAACCGTCGCCTCGGGCAAACGATCCTGATGATCACGCATAACCCGGAAGCGGCAGCCTTCGCTGATCGAACGGTCACCATGCGGGATGGTCGAATCGTCCCCTAGCCTGTTCGTCTGAAACAAATTGGGTCGCTGGGGCCTCTGACTGTCGATGTTGCCTCTCTTCCTGTTTGCCACCGGTATCGAGAATAGTAATCCCACCATTCACAACGGCAAGACCCGCGTCGACGAGATGGCAAAGTGCGGGCACTATAAGCACTGGCGCACGGACTTCGATCGCGTGGAGGAGCTGGGCATCTCGTTCCTCCGCTACGGGCCTCCGATTCATACAACCTGGCTTGGCCCTGGCAAATATGATTGGTCCTTTGCCGACGAGACGTTCCACGATTTGCGGAAGCGCGATATCGTGACCATCACCGACCTCTGTCATTTTGGCTTGCCGGATTGGCTTGGGAATTTTCAGAATCCAGATTTTCCGGCGCTGTTCGCGGATTACGCGCGCGCGTTCGCGACGAGGTATTCGTGGGTTCAGCTATACACGCCTGTAAACGAGATGTTTATCTGCGCATTGTTCTCAGCTCTCTATGGCTGGTGGAATGAGCAGCAACAGAGCGATCGCGCTTTCGTGACCGCGCTAAAGCACATCGTAAAGGCGAACGTGCTGGCGATGCAGGCGATCGTGGAGGGGCGGGAAGATGCCTTCTTCATCCAGAGTGAGGCATCGGAATATTACCATGCCGAGAATCCGAAGGCCATCAAGCCGGCTGAGATCATGAACGCCCGCAGGTTCCTTTCGCTAGATCTCAACTACGGCCGCCGTATCGATTCGGAAATGTACGAGTACGTGATGGATAACGGAATGACTCGCGA
>JANXQZ010000918.1 GCA_025353235.1 Bryobacterales bacterium | reverse complement strand
AGCGGCCAGCCGATCGCCATCACGTACAGTCCCACTTCTGCCTTCCAGGTATCTGGGATTCAGCAAGATTTCCGGGGGGCTAACAATTACCGTGTGAACATCCTGGGCGATCCGGTGAACCACTCCAGCAACCACATCGCTCACTTCCTGAATCTCGACAATATCCGCATCCCCACGGATCCGAGCAAGCCCTTCGGCAACGCGGGACGAGACATCGCTCGCAGCGATTATTTTTGGGGAATGGATGTGGCGCTGAATAAGACGTTCACCACGCCGTGGGAGCGGGTTCGGCTTCAATTCCGGGCCGAGGCGTTCAACGTTCTAAACCGGACCAACTTCCTTCCCACGCCGAACTTTAACTGCGGTAGTTTCAATTCCACGACCGGAGTTTGCACGCAAGGAACCTTCGGCACCATCACGAATACCTTCGATCCGAGGCTGCTGCAAGTCGGGTTGAAGCTTACGTTTTAGGCACAGAGATGGTGATGTTGCGGTACTTCATTCCGCCCGTGTGATCGCCCTGGATGTAGAGGGGACCTGGTTCAGCCTCGCGGCTGTCAATGGCTCCCCCCGTGATGCCGGGAATTTCCTGGTGATCGATAATCAGCACGCCATTGCGTTCGATGGTGACGTTGCGGCCCACCAGCGTCACATCGAATTTCTCCCATTGGCCGGGCTTCCGCGGCAGCGCAACTGAGGGCTTGAGAAAGCCGTAGATCGAGCCCATGCTGTGGAATTCGTCATTGGTGCCCGGAGCTTCGTAGTCCACTTGGATTTCATAGCGGCCTCTCAGATAAACGCCGCTATTTCCCAGGTCGGGGCAGTTGTATTCGATGTGCAGCTTGAAGTCTTGCAGCTTGCGGGTGTTCCGGATATTCGCCCCGGCCGTAACATTAACCAGTTCCCCATTGATGGCTTTCCAGTGATTATCGGCGGGCGCATCCGGCTCCCATCCAGTCAGGTCTTTGCCATTGAAGAGCGGCTCGGGTTTGTTCCAGGCGGCAGGCGCTTGCCGATTCAGCGGCGGAGCTGGCACGGCGGCGATTCTTCCGTCGACCCCATCGCCGCGCTTCTGAATCCCGATGAGGTTCCCGCCCGCTGCATCGAATTGCCATGTGACTTGAATGGGCTTATCGAACCACTCGGACGAAGTAAACGACAGGCGGGAGCCCGCCAGCTTGAGGTCCTTCACCAGGTGCACGCTGGATACGCGCCCCTGCACGCGGACTTGGGGCTGGCCGTCCTTTTCGGTAAATTCCATCCATGACGGGTAGGTGCCTTGAGGGGTGGTGATGGTCAGGTCCCAGCGCCCTGCGAATGGGGAAGCGGCGAAAGCGGGTATGGACATCGCCATTGCGAGGGCGAGTGCAAGGGGGTTGAATTTCATGTCAGCCCATTGTACTGACTTCGCGTACGTTCGGCATTAGAATAAGTTAGACAGCTTGCGAGTGCGATTTTACATTGACCCTGCCACTGGGTCGCCGCATGCTCATAACCACCAAGTCGAAGAGCACGAGGTCCTGGATGTCTTGGAGAAACCCGGAGAGGATAGGGCGGGAGCCGAAGGTTCGAGGATTGCTTTGGGCCAAGCGGCCTTAGGCAGGTACCTGCGGGTAATATATGTTCCGGAGCCGGACAGCTTGTTCGTCATCACGGCGTACGAACTGACTGAGAGACCGCTCGCGGTTTATCGCAGGCGCAAAAAGAAGAAACACCAATGAACCAGAACAAGTTTCCAGATGGATGGGATAACGACAAGGTACGACGGGTAGTTGCTCATTACAGTGGGCAGTCACAAGAGCAGGCGCTAACGGAGGATGAAGCTGGCATTGATTCCTCCGAGACTGTGATGTACGTTCCTCATGATCTACTGCCCAAGGTTCGGGAATTAATTGCAAAGCGCCATAGCTAACCGCCGGACCCACTTTGAGCTGGCGCCCGCGACGTTTAAGGCGAATAGCTCTCCTTTCTCGAACAAGCGAGCGTGCGAAAATGACGGATAGTGCCAGCCAAGGTCCAAGCTCCCCGATCCAGCGGGCTCCTCAAGCTCATGAAGCATCCGGTCGGGAAGACGATCCTTGCCATCTTTGTTTTCACAATTACTGCCTGCCTTGCCGTCTTCGCCTTCTACTACGTTAAGTACTCGCGCCTCATCGAGCAGAAGTTGGCTGCCGGACCGTTTGCCAATACTTCCATGCTGTTCGCCGCGCCGCGCGTAGTGGCGGTGGGGGACATAGCGACTTCTCAAGACATTGCAACCGATCTGCGAAGGGCAGGCTATACCGAATCTTCGAACAATCGAACCGGCTACTTCACGCTGAAATCGGACGAGGTGGATATCTACCCGGGGCCGGATTCCCACTTCAAACGCGATGACGGTGTGATCAAGTTTGCTGGCGGGAAGGTATCCGGAATCATCGCGCTGGGCGACAACACCGGCAGGAACGAGTATACGCTTGAGCCGGAGCTCATCTCAAATCTTTTTGACAAACACCGTGAGAAGCGCCGAATCGTGCGCTATGAAGATATCCCGCAGTTGCTCGTTCATGCGGTAGTAGCAATCGAGGACAAGCGTTTTTTTCAGCATAACGGCTTCGATCCCGTGCGAATTGTGAAGGCTGTTTATGTGGACATGCGCGAACATCGGTATGCGCAAGGAGCATCCACTCTAAGCCAGCAGCTTGCGCGCCAGTTCTGGCTTGATAACGACAAAACTTGGCGGCGTAAGATTCCCGAACTCCTGATCACGCTGCATCTGGAACAGAAATTATCCAAGCAAAAAATCTTTGAATACTACGCGAACCAAGTCCCGCTCGGCCAGCGCGGCAGTTTCGGAATTCGAGGGTTCGGCGAAGCGGCGCAGGTATTTTTTGGCAAGGATCTTAGCCATCTAACGCTGCCTGAGGCCGCAACGATAGCGGGTCTCATCCAGCTTCCAAGCTACACGAATCCGTTCCGTTGGCCGGAGCGAGCCCGCCTGCGTCGCAACGTGGTGCTTCGGGCCATGCGCGACAACAAATACATTACCGATGAGCAGTACGAGACCGCCGCCGCATCGCCTATGTCTATCTCGAGACATGGCACCGAATCGACGGATGCTCCGTATTTCGTGGACCTCGTCAACGACACTCTGGTGGACAAGTTCAGTCAATACGATTTTCAATCCAGCACGTACGGAATCTACACAACCATCGATTTGCAGCTTCAGCGGGACGCTTCCGAAGCGGTCCGGATTGGCATGGAGGAAGTGGACAAGGCGCTAAAGGCGCGCCGCAAGAAGAATCAGCCGCCCGGTCCCGAGGCGCAATGCGCTCTGATCGCGCTCGATCCCTTGACAGGCGAAGTGCGCGCGTTCATCGGGGGACGCAACTACGGCACCAGCCAGCTTGACCGCGCACAGGCCAAGCGCCAGCCGGGTTCGGCGTTCAAGCCGTTTGTATATGCGGCCGCGCTCAATACCGGACTGCTCGGCGGGTCAACTGTGCTGACGGCCGCCACGATCCTAAACGATGAACCGACAACTTTCTGGTTTGACGGCAAGCCCTATACGCCAGGCAATTTTCATGGCGAGCTAATGGGTTTGGTGTCCATGCGCCAAGCCATTGCGCACTCTTTAAACATCCCCACTGTGAAACTGGCCGAACTAACCGGATATCGGGCCGTGGTCGACATGGCTAAGCGCGCGGGAATGAACTTGAACATCCATCCTACTCCCGCAGTGGCCTTGGGCGCATACGAAGTAACTCCGCTTGAGATCGCAGGCGCCTACAGCGTGTTCGCGAATCGGGGCATTTTCACTGAACCGTATTTTATAGCGACCATTAACGGCAAGAAAGGCGAGGTAATTTTTGAAGGCAAGTCGGAACATAAGCAAGCGCTGGATCCTCGGGTCGCCTTTCTGATGGACAGCTTGCTCGAGGAAGTTCTTCGCAGCGGGACCGGCGCTGGAGTGCATTCGCGCGGAATCAATTTTCCCGCCGCTGGAAAAACTGGCACGTCGCAGGGCGAGCGGGACGGATGGTTCGCGGGATTCACATCGCGATTGATCTGCGTGGTTTGGGTCGG
>JANXQZ010000883.1 GCA_025353235.1 Bryobacterales bacterium | reverse complement strand
CGCAAGCAGCCCGGACCACTCGCTCCACGTCTTATCAGGACGCGCCGAATTGCCCGTCCGGGTTTGGATTTTCACTGTTCCCTTGGGTGCGCGCCAACTGATCCTGCCCCAGCGGGCCACCGTACCGGAATCGTGAACGGGAGATTCGTAGCTCCCCATGGGAGTGACCGCATCCTCCACCCGGAAGAGCTTGCCCATATCTCCCGTAGCCGCAATCAGTCCGTTCTTGCTTTCGAGCAGACGCGTGGCCTCGCCCTCCGTCGTTTGCACGATCAGGGCTGGCTTGCGATCGGCATTCAACCGATATATCCGACCCTGGGCATCTGTGGCGAAGTACAGCTCGCCATTTGCATGGGCGACCAAGTCATAGATATTCTCGTCCTTGGAGGTCCAGAGCGTCTCGACGGTCGAATCGGGATTGATCTTGTAGAGCGCCGACTTCTCCACTCCAGTCAGTTCGACAATTGGTCCGGCTTGCGTCACCGCAGGCGTTGGGACGGCGGCTTGGGTTTGCTTGTTCGGATCCGCTTTCGGCTTGATTTCGGTCCCTCCCTGAGCAGCAGCGCTGTCGGTGACGGTGATCGAGGTGGAGGGCGCGGTTACCGTAACCGACCCGATCGAACCTGGCAAATTTGAGACCTGTCCGGACCGGCTAGCCAGCGATCCCCCCAGCGCCGCCGCATAAATTGTGCCGTCAGGCATCGCCACCACCGACCGGATCTCCGGCAAATTCGCGTCGTACAACACGAAAGCCTTCTCTTTGGCGCTGATGCGGTACAGGATTCCGTTCGGTTCCGTGCCGGCCAATACTTTGCCCTTAGGATCTAAGGCCAAGCTCGTTACATTCGTTTGGCCAGTCTCGTAATAGAGTTCGCCCCGCCCGGACTTGTCCACCCGGTAGACATTTCCAGGCTCCCCGGTTCCGACGTACAGACTGCCATCTTTGGCGAAGGCAAGCGACCAAATATACTTTGCCTTAGGCGCGAAAAACTCCGCCGCTTTCCCATCTTGAATCCGATAGACCTTCCCGTCTGGGGACGTGCCCGCGTACAGCACGCCGCCGGAATCGACCGCGATTGCAAACACTTCCGGCTGATCAGAACTCCACACCAGAGCACTGGCACCATTCGGCCCTACCCGGTAAATCCGCCCGCGATGGCCTGTTCCCGCGTAAATGGACCCATCCAAACCCTGGGCAATACTCCAAATCATGGGCTGGCCGGAGGAGAATATAGAGTCAAGCTTCGGAGCAAGCGTCAGGCGTCCATCGCGATCCAGCGAGACATCATGAAACTTGCCCTTTATAAAATCCTGGTACGAACTCATTTCCCAGGTAGTTGTGGTGGCGGCAGGCAATGCTGCCGCTAAAACACACAGAAAGCCGAAAAACCTCATTCCTTGATTTCCACCTGCACTGTCTTAGATCCTTGCACCACTGCGTCTCCCGTATCGATCTGCAACTGCGCAACGGTGGATCCGCGGCCCACCCATGCGCTTTGCGGAGTGGCTTGCGATTTGGCCAAGAGCAATGCGATGGAAGGAGGGGGATCCGGCAGGTCAGCCCCTTGGACCTGAAACGCGGCGTCGGTTCTCCAGACCCGCAGATACGCCTTGTTATTCGAGTGCAATGCGTTTAAAAAAGAGATCACCTGCAAGGGCGATTTCGGCTGCAC
>JANXQZ010000882.1 GCA_025353235.1 Bryobacterales bacterium | reverse complement strand
GGTTGGCTAGATAATACGACGTCGCCTGTGTCTTCGTCGCGTGTGACGTAAACCTCGGTTCCAGGGAGCCGGAATTCCGCTGGCAAGCGGACGGCTTGGCTGGAGCCATTTTTAAATAACTTTGCGGATCTTGTCAATGTCATAACGTATACCTCCTAATCTCAAGTGACTGTCTATACTAGAGTATATACGGATTTGCCTGGCAACGCAAACTTATAATCGGAAAGATGCGCATTGTGTCGCTTATTGCGAGCGCGACCGAGATCGTCCATGCTTTAGAACTCGGCCGGTATCAAATTGGTCGCTCTCACGAGTGCGATTTCCCGCCCGAAATGATGGGCCTTCCGGTTTGTACGTCGCCAACTTTCGCGATAAACGGATCGAGCGCCGAGATCGACCGATTAGTCAAAGAGAAGCTAAGCGCGGCCCTGTCCATCTATAACGTATTCGCCGAGGTCCTTGAAGGTCTGCAACCTACGCACATCATTACACAAACCCAGTGCAAGGTGTGCGCGGTAAGCCTCGACGATGTGGAGCGCGCGCTGGCCGGGTCGCTCGCGAGCAGGCCGAAAGTGATCTCTCTCGAACCGAACTCGCTCGCCGATATCTGGGCCGACATTCGCCGGGTTGCCCGTGCGTGCGGCGTCCAATCCCGAGGTGAAGTTCTGATTCAGGATCTCAAAGCCAAAATGGAACAAATCCAAACCGTTTCCGCTTCGAGTCCGATTCGACCCCGCGTCGCCTGCATCGAATGGCATGAACCGCTGATGGCGGCGGGTAACTGGGTCCCCGAACTGGTCGAAATGGCGAACGGGCAAAACCTCTTTGGAGTGGCGGGACTGCATTCGCCCTGGATGTCGTGGGAGCAACTCGAAGCCTCCGACCCCGATGTGATCATCAGCATGCCCTGTGGCTTCGATTTGCAAAAAATGGAATCAGAGATGTATTGGCTTACGAGGAATCCGATTTGGCCGAAGCTGAAGGCAGTTCAAAATCGTCAAGTGTACCTTGCCGATGGAAACCAGTATCTGAATCGGCCAGGGCCCAGGATCGTGGAATCGCTTCGAATATTGGCTGAGATCCTCCACCCCGGTGGTTTCGAGCCGTCGCTCCAAGAATGCGGCTGGAAAAGATTTCCCCGCATCTGGTAAACTCGGTTTAATTCTCCGAAAGAAGGTGACCCGTGAGCTCCAGGAAAGAACCGGACAACCCCCAGCAAGACGAAGCAACCCCTAAAAACAAATTCTCGCGCCGTGGATTTCTCTCGAGCGTCGGCATTACAAGCGGCGCCCTGACTACCGGCCTCTTGGAACCCGAGGCGGAAGCAGCGCCAGTCGCGGCTAAGGTGGTCGGCCCTGGCGAAGTGCCGATCACGCTCCAGATTAATGGCAAGCCTGTCAAAATCAGCGTCGAGCCTCGCGCCACGCTGTGCGATACGCTCCGCAATCGGCTGGAGCTAACGGCCGCCAAACGCGTGTGCGACCGCGGAACGTGCGGCGCTTGCAGCGTAATTGTAGATGGAAAGGCGATGTACAGTTGCACACTTCTCGCCATCGATCTGCAGGGTCGACAGATCACGACGCTCGAAGGTATTTCCACCGAAAAGAAACTGCATGCAGTGAGCAAGGCTTTCGTCAACAACGATGCCCAACAGTGCGGTTACTGCACTCCTGGCTTTGTGATTGCTTCTAAGGCTTTCCTCGATCGCAACCCGAATCCGACATTTGAAGAAGTGAAGCACGGCTTAGGCGGCAATCTCTGCCGCTGCGGAACCTACGTGGGAATTCGCAAGGCCGTTCTGGAAGCAGCCAAGGAACTGAAGGGAGGAAGCAATGCCTGATTTTAGTTGGCCTCCGATGGACCAGCGGCGGGTGATGGGCAAGCGCCTGAGCCGCCTGGATGGCCCCGCTAAGTCCAGCGGAGCCGCCAAATACAACACGGATATTAAGCCGGAGGGCATGCTCTACGCGGCTCTCCTGACATCGCCGCATGCACACGCAAAAATCAAAAGCGTCGATATCAGCGCAGCGAAAAGCATGCCTGGCGTTACGGCGGTTCGCGTAATTACCGAGCCCGGCGCCGAAGTCCAATGGGCTGGCGCGGAGATCGCGGTGGTAGCGGCGAACACCGAAGAGATCGCCAACGATGCTGTTCGCAAGATCAAGGTGGAGTACGAAGTGCTCCCGTGGGTAGTCCGCGAGGAGGATCTCGCGAAGGTCGGCAACCGCGCCAAACCCGCTGGGGAACAGACCACGGGCGATCCCGAAGCGGCCTTTAAGGCGGCGGATTTTATCTCCGAAGGCGAATACGGGATCCCGGTGATCACGCATTGCTGCCTGGAACCGCACGGCCAAACCATCGCGTGGAAGGGCGACAAGATCGAATATTGGCCGTCGACGCAGAATGTCTACGGCGTGGCTGGCGACATCGCGCGCGGCCTAAACGTACCCGCCACCAGCGTTCACGTCCACATGGATTACATGGGTGGCGGATTTGGCAGCAAATTTCCGGCCGACCTGTGGGCCATGGCCGGCGCCCTGAAGGGCGGTGTGGGATCGGCCTCGGTGGTGACCGCC
>JANXQZ010000855.1 GCA_025353235.1 Bryobacterales bacterium | reverse complement strand
CACCGTTCGTGTAGAGGCGCCGCTGGAGACGCCATCCGACTTCACGGCGTACAACGATCCGCAGGGCGTGCTCCTCAAATGGAAAGCGGCAAACGAGCCGAGCTTCCGCATCTTTCGATCCTCGGACAAGGAGCCTCAGCCATCTCAGATCGGCACCTCCGAGAAGCAGGAATATTTGGACACCACCGTGGCCTACGGAGTGAAATACGAGTACTTCGTGCAGGGCGTAAGTGGTCCGGGTGAAAGCCAGGCGGCTGGCCCCGTATCGAAAACACCGAAGGATGAATTTCCGCCAGCAGTTCCGTCGGGCTTGACCGCAACCGGGGGATTAAACGCAATCGAACTTGCCTGGGAACGCAATGCAGAGTCTGATTTCCGAGGCTATCGAGTATACCGAGCAAAAAACGACGGCCCCTTCGAGCGAGTCGCCGATCTACTGGAGGCTCCCAACTATTCCGATCGCAAGGTGGAGCCCGGCAAGCGGTATCGGTACGCGGTTTCATCAGTCGACCAGATCGGGAATGAAAGCGAACGATCCACGCCCGTTGAGGCACAGGCACCCTTATGAAAAGAATTCGCTATAGTCTGAATCCGAGCACTCCTTCAACAGCTACGGACGCCAACCCTGACGTTCAGCATGGCAACCTGGAGAGTCTTCCAAACCGAGCTCGTCTTTTGCCGCCCTGTTCGCCGTCGAAGATCGTCTGCGTAGGGCGGAACTATCCCGAGCATGCCAAGGAACTCGGCAATGAGCCTCCCAAGGAACCTCTTATCTTCTTGAAGCCGCCGTCTTCGCTAATCGCATCGGGAGATGAAATTGTTTATCCGCCCAGCTCGGAGAGGGTCGATTTCGAAGGCGAACTTGGGGTGGTGATCTCTAAGCGGGCGAGTCGCGTGAAGGCCGCCGATGCGTTCGACTACGTGCTGGGCTACACCTGCGTTAATGACGTGACTGCCCGCGACCTGCAGCGCAAAGACGGCCAATGGACTCGAGGGAAAGGCTTCGATACATTCTGCGCAGTAGGGCCCTGTGTGGTGACGAAAGACGACATTGATCTAGCCAGTCTGCGCATCCGAACGCTGGTGGATGGCGTTGTTAAACAGGACGGCTCCGTCGGAGACATGATGTTCGGCGTGGGTGATATAATCGCTTACGTCAGCGAGTTTATGACTCTGGAGCCAGGGGATTTAATTGCAACGGGCACGCCCCCCGGAGTCGGACCCCTCCAGCCAGGGTCCACGGTTCAAATCGAAATAAACGGAATCGGCGTTCTCAAAAACGTCGTCATCAAAAGGCAACCTCATGAAAATCTTTCTTGACACGGCAAATCTCGACGAATTGAAAAAAGGGGCGGCTTGGGGAGTGGTGAACGGAGTAACCACGAATCCCACGCTGATCGCCAAGGAAGGCAACGCGATTGAGGAGCAGATCCGAAAGATTTGCGACATCGTGGATGGAGACATCAGCGCTGAAGTAGTTTCCACCGAGTCGGCCCAGATGATCGTAGACGGTCGGAAGCTCGCGAGAATCCACAAAAACGTCGTGGTGAAGGTGCCTTTGACGCGCGATGGAATCACTGCCTGCTCCACGCTAAGCAAAGAAGGGATTCGTCTCAACGTGACGCTGTGCTTTTCGGCCGCGCAGGCCATTCTTGCAGCGAAAGCCGGAGCCTACATCGTCAGCCCATTTGTCGGCCGCGTTGACGATATCGGCTGGGATGGCAGTCAGTTGATTCGCGATATCGTTCTAATTTACAGCAATTACGGCATTAAGACGCAGGTTTTGGCCGCGTCGCTGCGCACTTCGCTGCATGTCACGGACTCGGCGAAGGCCGGCGCTGACATTGGCACGATGCCCTTCAAAGTGCTGGACATGATGTTCAATCACCCGCTGACGGACAAAGGCGTAGAGACGTTTTTGAAAGACTACAACAAGGTGTTTCAGGCCGAGCCCGTCGGGACCAGGTAAGCTAGACATCGCGCATGCCACTTTGGGAGCAGCTAGGCCTTCTCCTGCTCCTGTCCGCCGTGCTCGTGGCGGTTCTCGTCTGGATTCCAACACGACGGCGACGTCGCGATCCGCAGGAGCGCGAGCGTCGTCGCCGGTTGGCTGTGAATCAGACCGGGCGTCCGGGGGAGGCCATCGTCATTGAGGTCCAAGACGGCACCGTTTATTACTCGTACACAGTAAGAGGCGTCAGTTATAACGCCGCCCAGGACTTCTCTAGTTTGAAGGAGTTTGTCCCCGAGGATCCGGAACGGATGATTGGCCCTGCCAGGCTGAAGTATGCGATCAATAACCCCGCGAATTCGATTCTGTTTTGCGAGGAATGGTCGGGTGTTGAGCCCGTGGTTCGAGTAAGCCGCTGATCCTAGCGTGCTTCAAACACCCAGCGATTTGGCCAGAAACGGTATGCCGCGCTCGCCGTTGAACTGATGCACCCCGCTAAAGACATGATGCTCGATGTGGTCCCCGGCACCGAATACTTCGTACACCTTCTTCACGCGCGAGAAGCTCTCGCGGCTCCCTGCAATCGGGAAGATCGGATCGCGATCCCCTGACTCCGCAAAAAGCGGACGAGGCGCGATCAGCCCCGCTACATCGTACAGCTCGGCCCAATTCAGGATGCCTGGGACGTAATTATCGATGCAGTGGGACAGGCTCATGATGCTGTCGCGAAACGTATTGAGATACCCGCTGATCATGGCGGCTCGTATGCGCGGCTCGAGCGCCGCCGCGAAGGTAGTACACGTGCCGCCGCCCGAAATCCCCATGCAACCGACGTGGCCGGCAGCCAGCTCCTTGCGCGTCTCGATCCAGTCGATC
>JANXQZ010000853.1 GCA_025353235.1 Bryobacterales bacterium | reverse complement strand
GCTCGAGTAGCGGCTGGCGATCGCGAAACCGGGTGCGAACTTTTCGATTTCGTGGAACCCAAGATTTACTCCACCACGCTCGACTTCCTAGCCGTGGAATCGGTCTCAGCCACGCGCGAGAGGATCAGCGAAAAGCTGAATCAGCGCCACAGCTCCAAGCCGGCCTTCGATATCAAACTGGCGCGGGGCGGCATTCGGGACATCGAATTTCTGGTGCAATGCCTGCAGCGTCTGCACGGTGGGCGCGTACCCTGGGTTCGTAATGGGGGCACTCTGCTGGCACTCGGGAGGCTGAACGATAAGGACCTCCTGTCGGCAGCCGAGTACGGTCGGCTGGCTTCGGCTTACCGTTTCCTGCGAAACCTGGAACATCGTCTGCAATTCGATGACGATCGCCAAACGCACACTTTGCCTAGGGATCTTCAAGCTCTCGATTTGCTCGCGCGCAAGATGCCCAGCGCTCAATTCGGCGGCTTGCCGTCCGGCGAGCGACTGCTGCAGGAACTCAACGGGCACTTGGAGTCAGTCCAGGAAATATACGAGCGCGTTATTTACGCCCAGAAGCCGATGTACTACAGCCCGCTTGCCTCAGCCTCCATGGACTCGGAACAAGCGGAGTCCAGCGAACCCGTTTCGAGCAACCTGGTGCGCTTCCTGGACCGCAGGGCTCCCGAGCTTGCAAATCTCATCTCACGCAATCCGCCCAGAATTGGAGCCCGCGCCTTCGAACATTTTCTGGAGAAGATCGTTCCCAATCCGGTGTGGCTAAACCTGCTCAATGGCGATGGAGCGGTAGCGCGTCACACGCTGGATATTTTTGAGCACAGTCCTTATTTCTCGGATGAGTTGATTCGCGCACCCGAACTGATCGAAGACGTAGCGAGGTTAAGTGGCGATAGATCTCAGATCGGTTCCTATCATCAGCTCACTCTCAAATTGAGCGATGCAGCCGAATTGCGTCGGTTGTTTCGTCGGGAGGTGTTTCGGCTTCAAGTCGCGAGCTTGTGCCTGGGATCGAATGTGTTCGAGACTCTCGCCCGCACATCGGATTTAGCGGATGCGGCAATCGCGGCAGCCTATCGGATGGCTTTGGAGCAGGTGCTAGCTTCGCATGCTCCTTCCGATGCTCTGTACCATGTAGACCAGCAGCTCATGGTGATCGCATTAGGTCGGCTGGGCATGCGCGAGTTTGATTTGGCATCGGACGCGGATTTGCTGTTTATCGTGCCGGACGCGGATCAATCGGAGCACGAGTTTTGGACGCGAGTGGCGAACCGAGTCATCGACATCATCAGCGCTTATACCGGCACAGGGGTGATGTTTGCGGTGGATACGCGGCTGAGAGCCAACGGGAGCGCTGGCGCGCTGGTGCAAACGGAAGGCGCCTATCAGGACTACTTTGAGCGGCACGCGGAGGCTTGGGAAGGGATTGCTTACATGAAGTCGCGTGCGGTGGCGGGCAATGTCGAGCGAGCGACGACATTCTTGAACGCTCTGCAGGAGGTAGACTGGCGGCGCTATGGGCAGAGCGGCCGATCAAAGAAGGACCTTCGCCAGATGCGTATTCGGCTGGAGAAAGAGCAGGGTCCACAGAATCCGCTGAAGGCTGGACTAGGCGGGTTTTACGATATCGATTTTGCGTTGTTATATTTGCGTTTAAAGAGCGCAGGCATATTTTTTAAGGTG
>JANXQZ010000806.1 GCA_025353235.1 Bryobacterales bacterium | reverse complement strand
GGTTGGGACACTTCACCCTATAACGAATCGCTTGCATCCCCGTTGACCTGTGCGCATTAGTGCACCGGCTACAATCGCGCCGCTCGTTTGACTGAACTGCCGGAGCTCTACTTTCGACATCGTAAATGGTACCGATTTGTGAGGGATCGGTTCCCACCAAGGCCGCCCATTCGTCCTGGAACGCGATCCTTAGATTGTCGAGCTCATTTACCTTTTCCGCGGGACGGGGTGGATTGTGCGGTCCAGGAACTCCACAAATACTTCATTCGACGTTTGAACTTCCGCGGCTGTTCTTCGTAGATTCCTTGCCCAAGTGCGAGGGCGGTTTCGCGCAGTTCGTCTTGATACCGAACGATCAGACTCTCTAAGCCCGGTTGGCCGATCATCTTTTCGCAAAGGACTGCGAGGTTATGATCGTCGCCTAGCGAGGTTTCGAGTTTCTTTAGGTTCCTCTCCTGCACTCGAATCCACTGACCGGGTAAATTCGAAAGCAATCGCATCAGATACCAGTGATCTTTCACGCGCTTACGCCATTCGTGGAAGTTTTCAGGCTCCGGGTGTTTGCGCGCATACTTCATAGCCTTGCGCGCGCGGCGGAATGTCCTTTCGATACCGGGAGCAATGGCGGAAAAGCCATTCAGTTTGAGCGGCCACTTTTTGATGCGTTTCAGGCAAGCGAGTAGCGCAGTGCTTACGTCCCCCAAGATATCGCTGTTTTCCGTTTCTTTATCAATTTGCTTCTTGTGGGCGGCCAAGCGGCGTCGAATCATGTTGACGGTGCGTTCGCTCAACTCGTCAGCGTATTTATGGTTGAGCTTGTCGAACACCTCGACCATCACTGCGGCATCCCGCAATTCCGACAGCTTCCGTCCGGCAGCCTGGAGCTTCCCATTTTCTGAGCCGCATGTACCTCCCCGCTCCGCTCGTAACAACCGGAGCACCGCCCGAATTTTCTTAATGCTCTTGCGGGTTTCATGAATGGCAACACCGGCGTCACGCTCGTTGTTACCACTCAGTTGATCCAAGGCGGATTCGAATTCTTTTTTAACAATGCCTCTTAATTCCCCCGTGAATTGACTCGCTTGATTTCAGCTGGTAGGCCATTCGCGGCGGGATCCTATTCCCAACTTAATCCGTTCAGTATGCCAAGTTTCAACGATATCGAGCTGCGGATTAGCATGCTATGACATCCATGAAGTTTTGGGCATGCTCTTGAGCGGTGGTGGTCTGTGCTGTCTCGCCTTCCTACGGCCCGGCGAAAACTAGCGCATTGATCGGTGATTATGTTGAACAGATCGGCATGGTTGCCTATCCTCAGGTGCGTACTTACCCACACGTTACCATTCGGCTCCGTAACGCCGATCTCCTCGTCGATCCAAGGATTTTTCTTGCCGGTTCCTGCCCGTCCTCTGGCACTCGAGCGGATGATTTCGGGCCGGAGAGGATGCGGCCCGACTGGCTGGACCGATCCCGTCGCACGAGCGGCCTTGATCCACAGATTCGCCCACACGGAGGAAATGTCTCGGCCGTTTCACCCAAATTCCTAGTATCCGCTCCAGCGATTCGACGGCGCGGATTGGATGAAAGAGAATGGCGGCATGAACTGATGTGAGAGCTGTGCGTGAACATGGTAGTTGAGGTTCGACTCGGAAAAATAAATCATTCCATCGCTCAGTAAAGTATGGGTTAGCATCCTTGCAGGCGGGTGTGACCTTAAAGCCGAGTGCGAGCAAGCGCTACTTGCGCTCTACGCACTTGGCATAAAGGTCGGGAAAGCGCCCGTCGGGGTCGTACCTATTCTTAAGTTCGTCGTAACGGGTCTTGTTGTACAGACTCCAGTGATTTCGGTATTCTCCTAAGGAACACTTTCCGCTAGCGACGGGTATGGCTCGGCGGGCACGATGTCGAAGCCGAGTTCACGGGCGTGATAGCGAAGTCTGGTTTGCTTTCGTTGCATGTGCTGCATTTCGAATTTGGAGAAGATGGTTTCGTCGTACGCTTGCCTTGTAGAGAGCAAGTGGAAAATTATGCGCGCAAGTTTATGGGCGGCGGCAGTGATTGCCTTTGGGCTGCCCATCTTGGCGCGCATTCGACGATAGTATTCACCGAGATAAGATTGACTTCGGTGGAGTGACTGGGAGGCCATTCTCAGGGCTCTCGCAGCCCTATTCTTGACGGTGCGCGTCTGAACTGATAAAACCTTTCCGCCGCTAATGCGATCATCCGGGCAAAGGCCCTGCCAAGATGCAAACGCTGATGCGCTGGCAAATCGTGATAGATCCGGACCGACCTCGGCGAGCAGAGTGTGCGCTGTGAGGGCATTGATACCGGGAACCAGGGTTAAGTCCACTCCGAAAATCCTGTACAGTTCACTTCTCAGGTCAAAGCGGAGCTCATTTCGGCGTGGCTTGTGGAGATCTTTCGGCTTGGCTAAAGGACGTTCGACAGTGTCGACCCTGGAGGTAAACCCCGCGAGGTATTCCTGAATCTCAACGTCGCAAGCCGCGATCAATTGTTGGTAACTCCGGTAAGCCGCTCGCGATTGGCGGAGTGTAAATAGATGTTCACGCCGATAGTCGCCCACCAGAGCCTTGGCTATGGTTTCGGCAGTCGCCTTGATCCGACCATCGCGCAATTCAGCTAACTTGTGAGGATCGCGTTCACCCAGCAGAATCGCGTCAATGATCTCCGTACCGGTGACACCCGTAATATCGCTGATTACGTGATGGAGTTGAAGATTCATCTGGTCCAGAGCCTTTTGCATGTGTTGGATGTGAACCGAGGCCATCTGCACTAAGCTGTCCCAGTGGCGCAGGACCGAACGCACATTGCAGACAGCCTGTTCCGGCCGAAACAAGGCCCGAAGTAAACCAACCGTGTGCAAGTACTGCAGCCACTGGCAGTCTTCGACATCCGTCTTCCTGCCAGGCACATTCTTTACATGGCGAGCATTTACGAGGAAAACTTTGAATCCCCTAGCCTCCAGCACTTGGAAGAAAGGGATCCAGTAGACACCCGTGGATTCCATAGCGACCGAATCCATCCGGCAAGACTGCATCCAATCGGCCGCGGCCTGGAGATCTGCCGTGAAAGTGGGGAAACATCGGACAGAGTCTGGATCTCGGTCTGGTGGAACCGCGATGTAGATGTGGGTAGCTCCTACGTCAACGCCGGCAGCGTTTGGTTGCAGGCAATGGAGCACAGGGGCGGATTTGTTCTTGGCAACAGTTCGTTTTTTTGGCATAGGCTCCTCTCAACTGGATATCCACGTGAGACGGCCCAAACTGTGCATAACGAGTAATCTCCTAATCGGGATTGACGACCAGGTAGGCCGTCATCACCACTGACTTGAGCACAACGTCTGGGACCATGCTGAAGCACCGGTTCCGGAAAGGAAACACCAGTGAATATTCGGTCTACTTGCCATCCCATGTGGACGAATAATGATAACGCCCCTGCGTGCTCTGCTGTTCCTTTTCTGGCTTGACCCGTGCGACGCGGGTCTCCTGCTGAACTGGCCCAGTTCGGCAGTTTGTTGTGGCCCACCGAGACAACGAACGGGTACTCTGGATTCGGGCGAAGCCCGAAGCGGAGGAGACTCGTTGGATTGGAGAGCCAAAGTGGAGTTGTTTGAGCAGATCCGTCGAGAGTACGAATTCGGCGTAGGGACGATAGCCGGTGTGGCGCAGAAGTTACGCGTGCACCGTCGCATGGTGCGCGAAGCGATCGGGAGCGCGCTGCCGAAACCGCGCAAGAGAACGGATCGGCCACGATGGAAACTGAAAGCGGCGGTCGAGTTCGTGGACGCGGTGCTGGAGGCCGACCGGAGGGCTCCTCGCAAGCAGCGTCACACGGCGCACCGCATCTGGAAACGTATCCAGCACGAGCTGCCAGATTGCAAGATCGGCGAGCGGACGGTTCGACAGTACGTGCATCAGCGAAAGATCGCGCTGGGATTGCTGGTGCGAGAAACCTGCGTACCGCAGAGTTATGCATGGGGCGTGGAAGCGCAGGTCGATTGGTACGAGGCCTATGCTGATCTGGCCGGCGAACGAGTAAAACTGCAGGTATTTGCGATGCGTAGTATGGCGAGCGGAGCGGCATTTCACTGCGCGTATCTGCATGCCACGCAGCAGGCTTTTCTGGAAGCGCACGAGTTAGCTTTCGCTTACTTCGGAGGAGTGTTCCGAAAGCTTCGTTATGACAATCTCACTTCAGCGGTGAAGGAAGATTGTTCGCGGGTACCGGCGCGAAGAGACAGCGCGTTTCGTTGCCTTCCGTTCGCACTGGCGATTCGAGGCGGAGTTT
>JANXQZ010000780.1 GCA_025353235.1 Bryobacterales bacterium | reverse complement strand
CCAGCCACCATTACGTCGGTGGCGCGCTTAATCCCATCGGCCAGCGACTCGCGGCAGCCATAAAGGTTATCGAACTTTGACTTGGTAACCGAATCGTTCACGTTGATCGCGGGAACCAACAGTTTGCCCTGCTCGTGCATCTTATAGAGCCGGTGTACTCCCGTGGTGGTCTCTTCCGAGACGCCGCGCCATTCCTTGGCCATCCGGTGCCAAATAGTCGGACTCTCGGCGTGGACCTTCTTCAATAGGTCTTTGATCACTTTCTCTTCGTGGCTCTCCGAAGGCGTGTTCACCCATCCATCGCCGTCTTCGAGTTCCACGCCTTTGTGAATCAGGAGCGTAACGTCGCCGCCGTCGTCCACGACGAGCTGCGGTCCCTTGCCGCCCGGGTGGCTGACAGCCTTGTAGGTGCATTCCCAATACTCTTCGAGCGACTCGCCCTTCCAGGCGAACACTGGAACGCCGGTAACGGCAATGGCTGCGGCGGCATGGTCTTGCGTGGAAAAAATGTTGCAGCTCGCCCAGCGGACGTCGGCCCCAAGATCGACCAAGGTCTCGATCAGCACGGCCGTTTGAATGGTCATGTGCAGCGAGCCGGTAATGCGGACGCCCGCGAGCGGCTTGCCCCGCGCGTGCTTGCGGCGGATGGACATTAAGCCGGGCATCTCGTGCTCGGCGATGGAAATTTCTTTGCGGCCGAAGTCGGCGAGCGACAGGTCGGCAACTTTGTAGTCGGTTGTGATTTGGTCTAAGGTTGCAGTGCTCATAAGCTCTCTTTAAATATCATATCAACAAATCTCGATATGTTGATATATTAGTGGATGCAGGTCCATGGCGTCAATTCTAAAATCTTTGCGACTGCTCTCGGATCCAAATCGGCTGCGGATTCTGCTGCTGCTCGAGCGCGAGGAGTTGTCGGTGGCGGAACTGCAAGAGATCTTGGCAATTGGTCAAAGCAGTCTATCGACACAATTAGCTCAACTCAAGAGTGCGAATTTGGTAGAAGATCGCCGTAATGGAAAAAACATTCTGTACCGATGGAAAGAGCAGCCTGGTAAAGATGCCGAGGTATTCGGGCATCTGCTAGCGGTATTGCGCCAGGGCGCGGCGGAGCTTCCCGAAGCCGGACAGGATGCATCCGCGCTGGAGCTGGTTCTGCATAAGCGGCAGGACCGCATGAGGGCGTATTTCGACGAGCTGGCAGGGAAATTTGGACGGGAATACGTTCCAGGCCGTTCCTGGAAGGGTGTCGCAGAGATGCTGTTGCAGCTAATTCCTCCCATGGTGGTGGCCGACCTCGGGGCGGGGGAGGGAACGCTCTCGCAGCTGTTGGCAAGGCGGGCGCGCGAAGTGATTGCGGTGGATAACTCCGACAAGATGGTGGAGTTCGGGTCTAAGCTGGCGCGGGAGCATGGTCTCGCGAATTTGCACTATGAGAGAGGCGATCTGGAAGCACTGCCGATCAAGGATGGGACAGTGGATCTTGCAATCTTCAGCCAGTCGTTGCACCATGCTCAGCATCCGGTGCGAGCGGCAGCGGAGGCATACCGCATTTTGAAGCCGGGCGGGCGAGTGGTGGTGCTCGACCTGATTCGGCATCACTTTGAAGAAGCGCGGGAGATGTATGCGGATTTATGGCTGGGATTTTCGGAGGTTGAGGTGAAAGGGTACCTGCAGAAAGCGGGGTTCGATTCCATTCAGACGTCGGTGGTGCATCGGGAGCAGGAAGCCCCGTTCTTCGAGACTATGCTGGCGGTAGGGGACAAACCTTTGTCGCCCGGCTCCCGGAAACTCGGGTAGAATCGGAGCTTGACCACGGATCCGATTTCAAGTGTGCCTGAGAAGGACATGAGGAAGGAAGCTGCAGCGAAGCCGCAGATCGTGCTTATCGAGGATAACCCCTCGGATATTTACTTGACGAGGCTTGCGCTTGAGGAGAGCGGGCTGGCATTTGAGTTGACGAGCTTTCAGAGCGGAGCCGACGCCTTGCTTGCTCTCTGTCCCGGCGAGGGCACTGCACGCGATTCTCTCATCCCGGATCTTATCTTGCTTGACCTGAATACGCCGCGCGTCGATGGTTTTGAAGTGCTTACCAGTCTTCGCAGCAATCCCCGTCTCGCCCACGTCCCCGTAGCGGTGATCACGTCGTCGGCTTCTCCCGCCGACAAGCATCGAGCCGTCCTAATCGGAGCGACAACTTTTATCCAGAAGCCTACGCAACTGGCGGCCTTCATGGAAGGAATTGGGAGCGCCGTCAAGCTGCTGCTTGCGAATAGGCAGGTGAGTTCGGTTTGACACCTACGCCGGCGCGCCCCGTCGTCTATGCGGACCGTTTTCGCGTCTAAATATCAAAACAGTCCGCCTGTGATTTGTTTTTCCGTTTATCATGGGATGAAGGCGCGCATAAAGGCGCTCTGGACTAAGGAGACGGGTTGATTCTTCCGCAAATGGGCGGCATCTTTCTGCAATTGAGCATCTGGGAACTGGTAAAGAGCTCCGGTCCTCTTCCCAAGGCCATCATGTTGCTGCTCTTGATTTTCTCGCTGTTCTCCTGGGCAGTGATTTTCTCCAAGTGGAACCTTTTCCGTCAAGCCAGTGCGGCGAACCGGCAATTTCTCCGGGCGTTTCGCAAGGCTGCGGGGCTGGAAGCAGTGGCGCTGGCGAGCGAGCAATTCCGAGCCTCTCCGCTGGTGGCCGTCTTCGATTACGGCTACAGCGAGGTGGACCGTCAACTCAAGGCGCGCGGGTCGGTCACGAGCAAAGTCGCGCTCGAACGGACGCTGCAGCTCGGCATGAGCCAGGAGGTGGCGAAGCTGGAGCGGAACATGAGCTTGCTTGCAACCACGGCAACGGTCTCACCCTTTATCGGCTTGTTTGGAACGGTTTGGGGCATCATCGACGCTTTTCAAGGACTTGGATCGGCAGGGTCGGCCAGCTTGCGCGCTGTTGCACCTGGTATTTCAGAGGCGCTGATCACTACCGCGCTGGGCTTGGCTGCGGCGATCCCGGCGTCGATTTTTTATAACTGGTTTGGAAGCTCGATTCGGGAATTCGGGGCGCGCATGGAAGATTTCGCGCTCGAGTTCATGAATCTGGCAGAAAGGAATTTCGAGGACTAAATGGCGTTTTCGACAAATAGCGGAGGAAGCAGCGGATTCGGCCGCAGCCGCTTTCGGGGCACCAGCACCCTTTCCGAAATCAACGTAGTGCCGCTGGTAGACGTGGTGCTCGTGCTGCTCATCATCTTCATGCTGACCGCGCATGTGATGGAATTCGGCATGGAAGTGGAAGTTCCTCAAACGAAAGTAGCTAAGGACACAGCCCAGGAACTGCCCGTCGTCACCATCACCAAATCCGGCGATTCCTTTCTAAATGACAAGCCGGTGAACATCAACGTGCTCGGCGCTACCATCATCCAGCGATTCGGCAAACAAAAATCAGTTTATTTGCGGGCCGATAAGTCCGCTACTTGGAACGATATCGCGCAGGTTGTGGCCGCTCTCGGAGAAGCCAAGCTGGGCGTCAACATGGTTACCCAACCCATTGAGGAATCCGGCAAGCGGCGTTAATCATGGCCCCCCGCATCGACATCCTGGACCAGTCGGATTCGCTGCGAAACCCGTTCTTCGGGTCCATTCTGTTTCACGCAGGTCTGCTGGGTGCGTTCATCTTGTTGGGATGGGAGCTTCAGCAGACGCGCGAGAACTGGGGCACGCCGATCCCCAGCGGAGGGGGATCCGTGGCGATCAGCCCCGTGAAAACAATCCCGCTGCCAGCGCGCAGAGGGCCTCGGAATCCGGTAGCCAGCGACACGGAGTCGGTTGTGCCGGCAGCTCCGCCTAAGCCCGTTCCGCAGCGAAAAATCAAAGCGCCCGCGCCTGACGCGATTCCGTTGAAAAGCAAAACCGAACCCAAGCCGTCGCCCACGGATGCCTCTAACTTGCGCTATCGGCCTAAAGAGACCTATCACCCTAACCAGATCTACAGCCCCACTGCACCTGCCGCCGTGAGTCCCATGTTTGCCAAGACGGGGGCGGGCACCATCGCGCTCGACCAAAACAGCGTGCTGGGCAGTCGTTTCGGAGGGTACGCTGCGCTTCTGATGCAGCGCGTGGCGGATCGTTGGCACACCAATGGACTGGAAGGAGTGCGCGCTCCGTTCGCGATTATCGCGGTGGATATTCTCCGCAACGGCTCCATCCGCAACCCCAAGCTGGTGCAGCCCAGCGGCAACTATCAGCTCGATAATTCGGCTCTGCGCGCGGTTACCGAAGCAGCGCCATTTCCGCCGCTGCCCCCGGATTACGAGCGCGACATGGTCAACGTGGAATTCAAATTTCAATTACAACGATGAAAAAAATAATTCTCAGTCTCGGTTTACTGTTCGGGCTGTGCACGATTGTTTGGCCGCAGGCGCAGATCATCATCAATAAGAGTGCCGCCAAGCCGACCATCGCCGTGCCGGACTTCCGAGGATCGGGACCCGCGCAGTCCTTCATGGGCACGTTCAACCAGACGCTCTTCAGCCAGTTGCAGGATTCCACCGCGCTGAAGATGGTGCCGAAAACAGTGTACCCGCTCAAGGTCCCGCAGCAGCCTAACGACTTTCGTCTGCCGGTGAACGGGCAGAGCCAAGGCCCCTGGATTACCGATTGGGCTCAGCCTCCAGCGAGCGCGAATTATCTCGCCTTCGGGTACACCGCAGTGCAGGGCAACAATCTGGTGTTGTTCGGCTGGCTCTTCAATGTGCAACTGCCTTCCACGCAGGGCGCTCAGATCATCGGCAAGATCTACACCGGATCGCTGGATGAATCTGGCGCTCGCAAAGTGGCCGAAGAGTTTGCATCCGACATCCTCAAGCAGTTTGGCGGCACCAGCCTGATGGGCACGAAGATTTACTTCGTATCCGACAGAACCGGCAGCGGCAACAAAGAAGTATGGTCGATGGATTACGAC
>JANXQZ010000773.1 GCA_025353235.1 Bryobacterales bacterium | reverse complement strand
TCGCCGCCATCACGAACACCATCAGAACCGCGAACCCGCTTTCCTGCGTTCGTTCAGACCGAGTTGTTCGCCTCATCCTTGTTGTTCCTCAACCAGCGGCAACGTTTGCTGGTGATTCTTGAACTGCGTGTCTTCCACTATGGCCGAGTTGACCCCGATCCGAACAATCTTGTAGCGATTCTTAATCAGCTGCCCTTCCGTGGCAACGATGATATCTTCTCCATCCAAAAAGAACGCGCGCTTATTCCCGGGATTCTTGGGAGAAACAAACCCATAAAACTTGATCAGGATCGGAGGAGGCGGCGGCTCTGGAGGCTTAACCGCGGCGACCGTGGGTGCCGGCTGGACAGGCCCTACAAAGGGCTTCGATACCTTGATAGCCTTCGGTTCTGGAATCTTAGCAGCCGCAATCACAGCAGGCGACCCGCTATACTCGAACAGCGAGCGCGATCCGCCTTCGGCCTTCACGTTTTGCAGCTTCTCCAGCAAATCCATCCGCAACGTCGGATCGATGCTGGCTCGATCGATTTCCACATCCCTCTTCGGCTTCAGCGAAGGGTGGAATTCAAGAAAGCTGCTCCCTGAACCCCGCTGACCGTTGCGGTTTCGGGAGATGTTGCGCCCGGGCATTTTGGGCAGCAGGACCGGGGAAGCAGATGGCCCACTTGTACCTGGCATGCTGGCCGACGGTGAACTCGAGCCCGCTGGAGAGCTACCTGAGAAATAAAAGTAGGCGGCGATCGCGATTAAGACGCCCAGGGCAGCCAGTTTTTTCGGATCCGCTCCCAGTCCGCTTACCTTTACACTCTTCATTGCAACTGCCCCTGTCCATCCTCTCGCACAAACGCATCGAGTTTTAAGGTCACGTTCAAAAGACCGGAGCCGAGCTGCGGCGTGGCGCTGAGTCCCTCCACGATCATGAGATTTTCCGACTTGTCGATCAGATTGATGAAGTGGAGCAGATCGCCGTAGTTAGCCTCGAAGTTGGCTGAAATCTGCATCATGCTCAAGGTATCGCTGCCCTCAATGGGCTCGTTCGAATAGGCGCTCTCCTTAGGCTTGACCTTCGATTCCAAAGCGGCTTGGTTCAATTCGGCAAGCACGTCGGAATAGGCCATGCGCCGCGGCAGAAAGTACTCCTGCAGGAACTCGTCGCCCTCTCCGCGCCCGGACTCGATCTTTCCCACCAGCTTGCGCATGCGGGCCAGCGATCCTTGACGCTGGCGAAGCTGAACGCCCGAGTCAACCACCTGCTGTTTCAGCTCCGCCGCCGAGCCCCCCAGGGGACGGAAAACGAAATAGGCCGCCACCAAGTTTGAAACCAGCAACACAAGTACCGCTAGCCGGATCATCGCTCCAGAATTGTTGGGCGGCCAGAAGCTAAAGCTTTTGGGCATAATTCACGCTCACTCGATATTTCCAGAGTTTGTCCGTTTGCGATGGAGGGGTCGAGCTGACCAAGGTGGTGGGGCCGAACTGCGGAGCGCCCTCCAGCTTTTTGAACAGTTCCAGCACGGGCCCCGGCTCATCCGCGCCCACCATCATGTCGAGCAGCACTTGATTCTGATTGTTCACTTGCGGGAGCCGCACCGAAACAAGCCTGACATTGTAGGGCATCACTTTGGCAAGGTCGGCGAAGATGCGCGTCCAGCTAATGGACTTGCGTTCAATCAGGCTGTTTAAGAACAGGCTTCGCTCCAGCACTTCAGCATTTTCAGGCCTGCCCATCGTGGCATCCAGCTTGGATTGCTGGGCGGTTACCTTCTGCACATCGGCATTTATCCGGTCGAGCTGTACGCGCGTTTCGGCCGCCTGATGACGCTCGGAAAAGATGATTCCCAGAGAAATGAAAAGCGTGATGCTCAGGGCGATCGCAGCGGCGAGCGACGCCACCAGCATTGGCCGATCCCGGCGGAAAGGATCGCTGGCGAGATTGAGCGGGATCTTGATCATTAAACCACCGACTCCAGATACCCGAGCAGCCCTGCGTTCAAGGCCCCCGGTGCTCCGTAGCGGGAGCGCATCGTTTCAATCGACACATGCCAATTTGCCGCCCACTCGTGAGAAATCTGATCTCCGAGCGGTCCTAATCCACACAGCAGAATGCGCTTCGGCGCTGCGGATAGCTCGTCCTCAATGTACGCAAGCGTGGGCAGCACCACCGATTCCAACTCCTCCTGGGTGACTGCCGCGATTTCAACGCAGCGCACCAGCTTCACCATGCTTCCGTCCAAAACGATTGCGGTGAGCGTGCTTCCGTTCAGCTTTACGATCAGCGTGACGCCATCCGGAGAAATGATATTTAGCATTGCCAGTGCCGACGTGGTCACGAACCCCGGAATGAACCCGGCTTCTCGGAACGGGCTCTCGTAGCGCAGCACGATCTCCGTCGCCATTACGGCAACCAGCACTTCGATCTTGGATCCGCTCTTGCCGGAAACTGTTTGCGGCGAGAAGCTCACCATGGCGTTGTCCACATCGAACGGCACGCTCTTCTTCATGCGGAACCGCACCAGCGCGCGCTGATCTTCCGCTGCGGACGGGAATGAATCAAAGTCGAGAACCGCGACCCGTGCGGCATAATCCGGCAAAATTAGCGCAGCCCTGCGTTTCCGATTCCCATTAGCTGGTGCAACCGCTTCTATTTGAGCCGAAAGCGAGTCTGGCTTCTGCACGTTGTCGTGAACGGGCGAAACCAACAAGACGCCCGGTTCAAAGGGCTGGAAAAGAATCTCCGGTGCCGCGCCAATTTTCGCAGCCGAAATGCCGGCTTCGGACAGCTCGAAGGCGTAAGCGGGCGGCGGATCTTTAAGAATCTGCGCCAAAGACATCATCCCCTAGCCTCTTCTGTGTAGGGCAGGTTGCCAACCTGCGGCCGATTGGCAATCGGCCCGATGCTCCACTGAATTGTCAACATTAAGAGGGTCATGCAGCTAGCCCTGAATAAACGTAACCTTGTTGATTTCTTTCAAGGTAGTCACGCCCGTCCGCGCCTTCTCCAGCGCCGAATCCCGCAGAAACGTCATACCCTCATCCCGCGCCTGCCGCTTAATCTCAGACGCGGGCCGTTTCTCCAAGATCATCTCCCGAATCTTCTCGCTCAAATTCAGCAGTTCATGAATAGCCGTCCTGCCGCGAAACCCGGTCCCGCCGCACTCGAAACAACCCGCGCCTTCAAAAAAGTCC
>JANXQZ010000772.1 GCA_025353235.1 Bryobacterales bacterium | reverse complement strand
GCAGTAGCCTTGATCATCTCATCGCCCTCGGCGAGCAATCCCTTGATTGCCAGACACGTCTTCCGCTCTGGTGTGGTTCCGAGCTGCCCAAAAATTTGGTCTAGCCGGTCGATTTGCCCCTCAGTCTCGCGCAAATGGGTTAGAAAGGCCTGCTTCAACTCTGCGGAATTGGCTGCATCCGCCATCTTCGGCAGAGCTTCCGTAATCCTGTGTTCCGCGTCATATAAGTCCTTGATCTGACCCTCGAAAAGATCCTCGAACGACTTAAATTCAGTCCCAAATAGTGCCATGTAGGTCGTCTCCTTCGTCTGTGGGACTCTTTCGACCGGGAACTGTTTCGGCTCCATGATAGCCTTGAAAATACGCCATGCAATATCTGAAAAACAGCCTGATTGAGCTGATTACGCAGACCTCGATTAATCTCCCTCCCGATGTTCGCGCCGCCATGGGAATCGCCATTCGGAATGAGGAGCCCGCGACCCAGGCCTCCCGAGCCTTGGGCATCATTGCCGGAAATATCGACATGGCGCTGGCGGATGAAGGGCCAATCTGCCAGGACACGGGCATGCCGACATTCGTGGTACACACGCCTGTTGGAGTGAATCAGTTGGTGGTGAAGCGTGCTATCCGTGAGGCTGTGGCCGAGGCTACGCGCCGAGGCAAACTTCGGCCCAACTCAGTTGACTCGCTCACCGGCAAGAATAGCGGCGATAACTTGGGCGTGGAAACTCCGGTGATGCACTTCGAGCAGTGGGAAGAGAGTGACATCGAGGTGAAGCTGATCCTAAAAGGCGGAGGCTGCGAGAACAAAAACATTCAGTATTCCCTGCCCCAGGAACTGGATCATCTTGGCCGCGCAGACCGCACTCTTGAGGGTATTCGCAAGTGCATCCTGCACGCGGTTTGGCAGGCGCAGGGGCAAGGCTGCGCGCCGGGGGCGATAGGCGTGTGCATCGGAAGCGATCGGGCACACGGTTATGATTTGGCCAAAGGCGAACTGTTCCGCAGTCTGGATGACACGAATCCGGTGATTGAGCTGGCGAAATTGGAAGCCGAGATCATGGATGAGGCGAACCGCATCGGCGTGGGGACCATGGGTTTCGGCGGGAAGGTATCGCTAATCGGCTGTAAGATTATGGCCGCGAATCGCCTGCCTGCCAGCTTCTTCGTCTCGGTAGCGTACGATTGCTGGGCCTTTCGCAGACTGGGCGTTCGCCTGGATGCTGGCGATGGAGCGATCACCAAGTGGCTCTACCGTGACCCGCAGCGCGCGGTCGAGAAGATGGCCACGGCCGAAGGATTGGCGTTATCGGGGAGAGAAATTTCCCTCACGGCACCGCTTACGGAGGAGGCGGTTAGGGGACTAAAGGTGGGCGACGTGGTGCTGATCTCGGGCGAGATGTACACGGGTCGGGATGCAGTGCACGCTTACCTGATGAAGAATCCGCCGCCGGTGGATTTGCATGGCGCTGTTTTATACCATTGCGGTCCGGTGATGCTGAGGCAAGGCGATACGTGGACGGTCAAGGCGGCCGGCCCAACTACGAGCAGTCGCGAGGAGCCGTATCAGGCCACGGTGATCGAGCGTTATGGCGTGCGGGCGGTAATGGGGAAAGGCGGCATGGGCAAAAAAACGCTCGAGGCATTGCAGCGCTTTGGTGCGGTGTACTTGAACGCGATCGGGGGTGCGGCGCAGTATTACGCCCGCACAGTGCAGCGCGTGGAGGATGTGCATCTGATGGATTTCGGCATTCCCGAGGCTATGTGGCATTTAAAGGTGAAAGACTTCGTGGCCATCGTGACCATGGATGCCCATGGAAACAGCTTGCATGCCGACGTGGAAGAAAAGACCGGGAAGCTGCTGGAGGAACTGCAAACCGTTTAACGGTCTGGTAAACTGGAATCTCTAGTGGCCAGGTAGCTCAGCTGGTAGAGCAGCGGACTGAAAATCCGCGTGTCGGCGGTTCGATCCCGTCCCTGGCCACCAGAATCTCCAACCAAGTGCTCTCCTGTCTCAGGCTTCGAGAGCCGACCATTTCGCCTGTTTTACGATTCAAGTGTTTAAGCGTTATGAGCCCCACAGCTCGTTGATCGGGCCATAGAGATTCTGGTCCGAGTGCGGCACGTATTCAAACCCTCGGCCGAACGGATCGTCGTAGCGCACGGTGGTCCAATTGATGCCGAGCGCCGAATAGATCGTGGCCTCTACGTCTTCGGGCTTCACATCTCGCGGGCCCGTCGCGCTCGTCCCTGCCCAGCCAGGATCCACCGTACTTGCGCCAGTGGCGTCCGTGGACCCGATCACTTGACCGCCCTTGATGCCGCCGCCCGCGAAGAACGCGAACTGTTGGGGGTAATGATCCCTGCCCATGGCGGCCGATAGCTGCCCGACCGTGCGGCCGAACTCGCCCACCATGACGATCAGCGTGTCTTGGAACATGCCGGCCGCTTTCAGATCGTTGATGAGTGTGGATACCCCGCTGTCGAGCGTTTGCCCGAGAGTGAAGATGTTGGTGCCCCTGGTCGGATCGTTGTTCAGCCCGTAGATACTCTGATGCATGTCCCAGCCGCCCAGCGTGATCTGGATGAAGCGCGTGCCCTGGTTCGCTGCGAGCACTTGCTTCGCGACCAAGCAAGCGTTGCCGAACGAGTTGGTTCCATATCGCGC
>JANXQZ010000742.1 GCA_025353235.1 Bryobacterales bacterium | reverse complement strand
GCACGTAAGAGTCGGGGTGATCGTCCGGGGCCAGCGCGTCGCCCTCATGATGATTCAATCCGTCGCCATACGACGCCACGCTCGACATGAATACGTAGCGCTGCAGTCTTCCGCTGGCGGAGACGATCTTGGCGGTGGCTTCCACCTGCGTCGCGGAGGTCCCTCGCTCCCAGTCGTAGGCGTTGTCGTAGACGATATCGAAAATGCGGCCGGAGAGCGCGTTTTTCAGCGACTCCGCATCGTTGCGGTCGGCTTCAAGATTGGCGACTCTCTTCCCATGGTCGTGCTTAGGCTTCCGATGAAGAACGGTGACTTCATGGCCGGCCTTAACCAACTCGGATACCAAGGCCCGACCGATGAATAATGTCCCGCCGATCACCAGGATTCTCAGCCTGGATTTATCCTCCAATTTAGGACTCGTCAGTCGTAATACTCCAGTCCGAGGTGCGTGATCAGCTCCTCGCCTTGCATCCAGCGCAGCGTGTTCTTCAGCTTCATGAGCTGAATAAAGACATCATGTTCGGGGTACAGACCCGGTGCCGTCATGGGGGCCTTGAAATAGAACGAAAGCCACTCCTGGATGCCGCGCATGCCCGCGCGCTGAGCCAGGTCCATGAACAGCACCAGATCCAGAACCAGCGGCGCGGCCAGAATTGAATCCCGGCATAAGAAATCGATCTTGATCTGCATCGGATAATTCAACCATCCGAAGATATCGATATTGTCCCAGCCTTCCTTCGAATCTCCACGCGGCGGATAGTAGTTGATGCGCACCGCATGATACATGTTCTTGTACAAGTCGGGGTAGAGATCGGGCTGCAGGATATGCTCCAGCACCGATAGCTTGGTTTCTTCCTTGGACTTGAACGAGCCTGGATCTTCCAGTACTTCGCCATCGCGGTTGCCGAGAATGTTAGTGGAAAACCAGCCGCTCACGCCCAGCATGCGCGCCTTGAAACCCGGAGCCAGCAGCGTCTTGAGATAGGTTTGGCCGGTCTTGAAGTCCTTGCCGCAAACCGGGACGTTCCGGTCGTGGGCCAAGTGGAGCAGCGCCGGCG
>JANXQZ010000738.1 GCA_025353235.1 Bryobacterales bacterium | reverse complement strand
AATCGAGACCAAAGCAGGTCTATCCTACCTCAGTAATATAACCACGAATAAATCGGAGAGGAATACCGCCTCCAACACACTAAGTGATATCCAAAGAGATTTAGAGTCCGACGAAGCGCTGCTTAGCTTTCATGTCGGGCGCGAATGTTCGGCGCTGTGGGCAGTTACAGCGGATCGAATTGCCCTGTATCGGCTTCCCGCCGAACCGGTGCTGTCGAAACTGATCGCCCGTTTTCGGGAAGCTGTCGAAAGGCGTTCTGCGGATCGCGACACGTTAGGCGAGATCCTTTATCAGCAGTTGTTTAGGGATCTCGGTCCGGAGTTTAGCGCAAAGCGGGTATGGGTGATTACGGCGGAAGATTCCTTCTTCGAGATCCCGCTGGCGGCATTGGTTGTGGATAGGAGGGAAGGAGAACCCGTGTATCTGGTAGAGCGGCACACCATCATGAATTCCCCCAGCGCGGGCATGCTGAAGCGCGCATCGAAAACGATGCCACCGGGTCCGTTCCTAGGCATAGGCGATGGAGTTTATAACACTGCGGATGCAAGGTGGAAAAGCGAAAGGAGGGGCACGGCAGGCCTCCTTCGGCTCTTGCCGGCTTCACTCGCATCCACCCGGCCGACGCTGGAATTGGCGAGGCTGGCGGGCAGCGGAAAAGAGATTGAAGCCTGCGCACGCGCTTGGGGCAACGGTTTGCCGATGCTGCTGACCGGTGCCCACGCGTCCAGGCAATCGTTGCAAGCCGGTCTCCGAGCCCGACCGTCGGTGATCCACATCGCTTCTCATTTCGTTACTCTGCCTCGTCAGCCGGACGAAGCCTTTATCGATCTTGGGCTCACTCCGGACGGTGCGCCCGAGTTGCTAAACGAGAAAGATGTTGCGAGCTTGCAAGCCACAGATGCCACCGTCGTGATGAGCGGGTGCAGTTCCGGAAACGGTGGGGCCATTCCCACGGCTGGCGTGCTCGGTTTAACCCGAGCATGGCTGATTGCCGGCGCTCGCGCGGTGGTTGGCAGCCGCTGGCCGACGCCGGACGATACCGGCGAGTTGTTTCGAGCTTTTTACCTAAAGCTGGGCGGGCACGGGCCAAATCCCATGGCAGTCAGGGCCGCAGCCGAAGCCCTGCACGACGCCCAGATCGAGATGTTGCATTCGCAAACCTGGCGCTCCGACCCGTCTTACTGGGGCGCGTTTTATGTAGTTGGAAAGGAGTAACGAACCACCATGTTTAGCGTCACCGAGGAGCGTTATGAATCGCCCCCGCCCGTTGTGGCGGCCGATCCGGAAGGCAAGCAGCATGCTTCGAATGCCAGCTTCCCCGACGAGTACGATTTCCCTCAAATCGTCGCGCGGATCCGCCGCCATGATGAATCGGCCATGGAGGAACTCTATCGCATCTTCGCGAAGGGAATTCGCTTCTTTCTTTGCCGTCAACTAGGTACACAGGAGTTGGACGACAAGGTCCACGACACCTTTCTGATCGTAGTGCAAGCCATCCAGCGCGGCGATCTGCGAGAGCCGGAACGCCTGATGGGGTTTGTGAGAACCATCGTCCGCCGCCAAGTTGCGGCCTACATTGACGGTGTAGTCCACAGCCGCCGCGAGGAAATGGACATTGAGCTTGGGGGGCGTGTTCCAGATCGGCGCAGCAATCCTGAACAAAGCCTGGCTTTTCGCCAGAAGGTTGACTTGATGAAGGGCGTTCTTCGCGAGCTCTCGGAAAAGGACCGCGAGATTCTGACCCGGTTTTATCTGCTCGAGCAGCCCATGGAAGAAGTCTGTCACGAGATGGAGCTTTCGGAAAACCAGTTCAGGTTGCTAAAATCGAGGGCGAAGGGCAGGTTTGGCGAGCTGGGCCGACGAAAATTGCAACAGAAAGCTTTAGTCTCAGTTTTTATGAGAACTTCTGCGGCGTCATTGCACTAAGCCAATGAATATGGAGAGGAATACTCTAGGTGAATACGCCACTCGATCCGCAGGGAGGTTCGTAAGCATGCCGATCAAAATCGGTTCGCATTTCACGGAAGAAATACTGGAACTCTACGCCTTAGGGCAATTGCCCGAAGCCACCATCGCGTCCGTGGAAGAGCACATGCTCGTGTGCGAACACTGCCAAGCCCGTCTGGAGCAAGTAGATCAGTTTCTTAAGCTGACCGCCACGGCAGCCCATGAACTGCAAATGGAAGAGCGAGAAGCCAGTAAGAAGCTAGCCGAAAAGCCCAAGCCCTTGTTTTCGTGGATCTGGCCGATGCCAAAGATGGCCTGGGCCGGTGCGCTCGCGACGGCCGTCCTTGCCGTCGGCATTTCGTACCGCCCGCCGCAGAGCGAGGGAATAGTCACGGATGTTTCGTTTCAGGCGACCCGAGGAGCGGAAAGCGCTCTTGTTTCGCAAGCTCCTGCAGGCTTCCTGAATCTTAGAATCGACGCGAGCGAGTTGCCCCAACTGCGGTTTTACCGGCTTCAATTAGTGGCGTCGAACGGCAGCTCTGTGTGGGAAAGTTCCGTGGAACCAACCAACCGTCAAATTCGCGCACACGTGCCGACCCGCGTTTCAAAGGGAAGATATTGGGTTCGGTTGTACGATAAAGGCGATTTGTTACGGGAATTCGGCTTAAGCGTGAATTAAATCGTCAAATGAACCTTGAGCCGGTGGGTACACGGAGGAAGGCACCCACCGGGGATCGAGAGGCGGAGAAGGAATTCCGGCGACTCTCGATATACTGGACGTGCTAGGGTTCAGAAGGTTGCAGAATCATCCAAGCGCCCACCTATTTGGCTATTCGCCCCCGCCATTGATGCGTTTCTATCTTACCCACTAGAAACAAATACGCAAACGCGGCGATCAGCAGATTCACGCATACCCATACAAACGCGTAATAAAACGAGCCTGTGCGCTGGACGATGAAGCCAGTCACAGTCGGAGCCGCAACCCCGGCCATGTTGCCAACGCAGTTCTGCAGCCCCGTCCACTTTCCCGCTGCTGCCGGACCGGCTAGCGTCTGAGTAATTGCCCAGTGGTTCGAGCTAAAAAATCCATACGCAAAGGTGGCCGTCACCAGCAGCGACATGGCCATGATTTGACCCGGGACGACTGCGGCAGGCAACAAAAAGACAGCGGAAAGCAACAGCCCCGACGCGACGAATGTCTTTCTCACCCGCGTCGCCGTTCCGCCCAGGTGGATCCATCGATCGGACAACCAGCCTCCCAGCACCGCTCCGGCTGCCACCGCCCAAAACGGCAAGGATCCCACCAAAGCCATCATTTCGGTGCTGTAGTGCCGCTCCATCAGGAGATAGCCGGGAATCCACGTAAGCATGAAGTACCAAGCGTAATTGGCGCAAAACAGGCACAGGAAAGAAGCCCAAGCGTCGCGCTTGCTAAGGATTTCCCGGAAACTTGGCGCGTCTTGGCTCTTCCCGAGTTCATGGGTTCGAATTTTCGGGGCGATCGCGCACCACGGAATAAGCCACGTTAGGCTAACCACGCCGATCGAAATGAACAAAACGCGCCAGCCCCAGTTGGCCAAAATGGTACCGCCAATTACCATACCGAGCGCAGGTCCGAGTTTAGATCCCGCATCAATCAACCCGTTGGCAACGCCGCGCTGCTTTTCAGGGAATCCAGCGGCGATAATCTTGGAATAAGAAGGGTAGGCCACCGACTCGCTCATTCCCAGCACAAGCCGCAGAACGAACAGCATCGTGAAGCTGTTTACGAAGCCGGTAAGCGCCGTGGCGCCAGACCAGATGAAAAAGCCCAGGGCGTAGACCCAGATTACGTTGTACTTCTCAATCAACCATCCAGCCAGAACCATGAACCCGGCATACGTCCAGAAAAAAGCGGATAGCAGGTACCCTAGATGGAGGGGATCCAGATTCAGGGCTTTCTTCAGATCTATGCTGGCAACTGAGAGATTTCCGCGATCTATATAGTTGATGCAGACGGAAATGACCAGCAGAATCAGAACCGTCCACTGCATGCGGGCGGTTACACGGCTGGGCGTAAGGGCGGCGCTGGCCATGGGCTGAAGTGTATCATGCGAAAATGTAGCCAAGGCAGGCTTTCTGATCCGCATCCTCTTCGTACTTCTATTGGCCGCGATCTTCAGTACGGCGCAGTGCTTCGGCCAAGGCGCAAATCAGCTCGATGCCAATCCCGCTTTGTTCACAGTACTGGCTGCGCTCAACGCCGCCGGGTTCGACTCCGACCTGGAATCGACTTCGAACAGTCCGCTTCGCAAGCAGATTCGGGCCGCTCTGGCGAGCAAGAAAATCGAGTCTATGGACGATCTGCGGAGATTTGTCGCCGTCCATCACCAGCGCGACGCCAATGCGGAGTTGACCCAATATATTTCGTTCGCGCTGTCCATTGAAGGGCCGCCAAGCTTTAAATTCCGCATCCCCGACAACGAGATTCCGCCCGATGTTTCGGGCCTGCGCGGTCTAGAGACCATTCTGCCGCGCTTCTACGCCGAGGCCGGTCTGGATCAAATCTGGCGGCAGATGCAACCGGAGTACGAGCGAACCATCGAGAAATTCCACGCTCCGCTTACCAAAGCGCTCTTGGACTCTACATTCTATTTGCGGAATCCGACCAGCGGATACATGGGACGCCGGTTTCAGGTGTTCGTCGATTTGCTGGGACCGCCAAACGTGGTTCAGACGCGCAACTACAAAGACGATTATTTCGTGGTGGTCACGCCCTCGCCTGAGTTGCCGATTGAAGAGATTCGTTACGCCTACCTGCACTATCTGCTCGACCCGCTCGCGTTGAAATATTCCGAGCAGCTTGAAAAGAAGCGCGGCATGGCAGACTACGCCCAGGGCGCGCCTGCTCTCGACGATGCTTACAAGAATGACTTCATGCTGCTGACGACAACCTGTCTGGTGAAAGCCGTGGAGAGTCGGCTAACTCGCGGCGAGGCCAAGCGCGCCGAGATGGTGAATCAGGCGTTTCGGGAAGGATACGTCTACACGCCCGCATTTGCCGAAGGACTGGTGGAGTACGAGAAGCAGCCCATGGCGATGCGGCTGTATCTCCCGGATCTGATTGCGCGAATCGACCTGAAACGCGAAGAGGCTCGGCTGGAGAAAGTAGAGTTCACTCGCGAGCGCTCGGCTCGGAAGTTCAAGCCCGCCGCCGCCCCGGCCGCACCGGAACTGACCGGCGTGGACAAAACGATGGAGACTGCCGAGGATTTGTATGTCGCCCGCAAATTGGACGAGGCTAAACAAGCCTACCTTCAAGCCTTGCAGGAAACCAGTCAGCGGCCCACCCACGCCAAGGCATACTATGGACTGGCCCGCATCGCGGCGCTCCAGAAGGATCCCGAGCTGGCTGAAAAGTTGTTTCAGAAAACGTTGGATCTCTCGCCAGACGCCGAAACAAAAGGCTGGGCGTACGTGTATCTTGGTAAACTCGCGATGGCGGCCGGCTTGAAGGACGATGCCGCAAGGAAATTTCGTGATGCAATCGCAACCGATGGAGCGTCACCTAAGGCGAAGCTGGAAGCAAAGAAAGAACTCGGTCAAATCAAATAGGAGTGAAGTTTCGATGATGTATTCATCCAAAGTGGTGGCCCTATCCTGCGGGATCGCCATCTTTAGCGGGTCGCTTGCATGGGGAGCGGATCCGACAGTGAAGTCGAAGAAAGAGGGCGAGGCGTTTCAGGCCATGCAGCAGGCCATCGCGCCGCCCGCGAGTCCGGATGACCAGTTGAAGGCGATCGATGGCTTTCTCACCAGCTTCGCCGATACGCAGTTCAAAGTGTTGCTGCTTCAGAACGCGATGCAGATCGCTCAACAAAAGAACGACGCGCCGCTTACGATGACCTATGCCGAAAGGGTGCTGGAAGTGGATCCCAAGAACTTCGAGGCGGACGTGACCATCGCGTCGGTGACAGCCGCCAACGCCAAGGAGTTCGATCTGGACAAAGCCGAGAAGACGGCCAAGGTGCAGAAGTACGCGCAAATGGCTCTGGAGAATGTGAAGGATTATCCCAAGCCCTTTTCCCAGCTTCCAGACGCGCAGTGGGTGACCCAAAAGAAAGGCGCGGAAGCGCAGGCGCACTCAGCAATGGGCATGATGGCCGTCGCGAACAAGAAGTACGACGAGGCCATCACCGAATTCAAGACGTCTGCCGAGACTGCACCTGATTCAGTCACAACCTTCCGCTTGGGAGAGGCTCAGATGAAGGCTGGCAAGCTGGACGACGCCGCCGCCACATTCGATAAGGTCTTGAGCATGACGGAAGCTTCCGCACAGGTAAAGCAATACGCCCAGCAGCGTAAGGCCGATGTCGCCAAGCTGAAGGCCGCGCAGGCAAAGTAGTCATGACCGAAGCGCTCGAAACGGAACTGGCGCACCACTTCCGTGACAGGGGGCTTCTGCAGCGCGCGCTCACCCATCGATCCCGGGCTTATGAGGAAGGGTTGGCTGAGGTTTGCTCGAACAACGAGCAGTTGGAATTTCTAGGCGACGCCATTCTTGGATTTGTTGTCAGCGAATGGCTGGTCGCTCAATTTCCAGGCGATTCCGAAGGACGTCTCTCGAAGCTCAAAGCTCATCTCGTGAGTTCGGCGCACCTGCATCAGGCTGCCCAAGCCATGAATCTGGGGCAGTATCTTCTGTTGGGCCGTGGGGAAGACTTGAGTGGAGGCCGGGAGAAGAAGACGCTGCTTGCAAACGCCATGGAGGCGCTCATTGCGGCGCTCTACCAGGATGGCGGAATGGGGCCTGCGCGTGCATTCGTCATTAAGCGAATCCTTTCGGATTTCAACAGCGGAGAGGCCGGCGGCCCTGAGGTCCTGAATTTTAAGGGCGCTTTGAAAGAGCTCGCTCAGACGATGAACCTTCCGCAGCCCACCTATATCATCTTGGAAGAGCGCGGACCAGAGCATGCCAAGACGTTCGTGATCGAGGTGCGCTTAGGACGGAATTGGGCCGGCTTAGGCCAAGGCGTATCGAAAAAAAGCGCCAGCCAGGAAGCGGCGAAGATCGTGCTGGAGAAGCTGGAACAACAACGGCTCTCCGATGACCAGAACGCCCCCTGTCCGAAGCGGGCCGCAGACTAGAGTTGCCCTAACGGCCACTTCCAATTGCGAATCTCGGCTTTATCCAGCCCCTCGCTAAACGCGTAGTTAATGCTCTCGATAATCTGCCCCTTCAGCCGCTCCTTAAGCTGCGCCCCAGACGCCTGTACTTTCGGAACGCGATCAATCACGTCGATCGCCAAGTTAAACCGATCCACCTGATTGCGAATCGCAAGTTCCAACGGAGTATTGATATTCCCCTTTTCCTTATACCCGCGCACATGAATGTTCGCGTGGTTCGTTCTGCGATACGTGAACTTATGAATCAGCCACGGATAGCCATGGAAATTGAAAATCACAGGCTTGTCCTTGGTGAACAGCGAGTCAAAGTCGCGATCTGAAAGCCCGTGCGAGTGTTCCGTGTCCGGCTGCAATCGGTACAGATCCACCACGTTTACAAAACGAATCTTCAGATCCGGCAAGCTCTCCCGCAGGATCGCAACGGCAGCCAATGCCTCCTGCGTCACGATGTCGCCTGCGCTGGCCACCACAACGTCCGGCTCCGCACCGGCGTCGTTGCTGGCCCACTCCCAGATGCCGATGCCCTTCGTGCAATGAATAATTGCGGCATCCATGTCGAGATAGACCAAGTGCGGCTGCTTGTCCGAAACGATGACGTTCACATAATCCTGGCTGCACAGGCAGTGATCCGCCACGCTGAGCAGACAGTTGGCATCCGGCGGAAGATAGATGCGCGTGACGTCGGCGCTCTTGTTGCTTACTAGATCCAGAAATCCGGGATCCTGGTGAGTGAACCCGTTATGATCCTGGCGCCAGACCAGCGAAGAGATG
>JANXQZ010000724.1 GCA_025353235.1 Bryobacterales bacterium | reverse complement strand
CAATCTCGTAGAGTGGTTTTCCGCTGACACGGTCGAAGATGAACGTGAACCCAGTCTTCGTGATCTGCGCCACCGCCGGGATATCTTTTCCATCCCGCCGAACCGTGACTAAATTCGGCTGCGCGGGAATGTCGTAATCCCAAAGATTGTGATGCACGGTTTGAAAGTGCCAGAGTCGCTTGCCCGTAGCCGCGTCAAGGGCAACTAGCGAATCACCGAACAAGCCCGCTCCCTTCCGATCCCCGCCATAAAAATCGTACGCGGGCGAAGTCAGAGGCAGGAACAGGATACCTCGCTCAACATCCACGCTCAGCAACGACCATGGATTCACGGCCGCTCGATCTTTCCAGGATTCTCCCTCCCAGGTGTCATTGCCGAACTCGCCTTGGTAGGGAACGGTGTGAAAAGTCCACGCGGTTTTTCCTGTTCGTACATCGAATGCACGCACATCTCCGGACGGACCCTTGGGTTCGTTATCAGCCGTCAGCGATCCGCAGATGACCAGGTTCTTATAGATGGCTGGAGGCGAGGTCATTCCGTAGCCCTTAGCCGGAAATTTATCGGCCACGCCCTCGCGCAAATCGATCCAACCTGCCTTGCCAAAGCTGTCGTCGGGCTTCCCAGTGCGCGTGTCGATGGAGAAGAGGCGGCCGTCCAGCGTTCCAAGCAGGATGCGTTTCTGTGTGCCATCAGTCCAGAAGGCTGCCCCGCGGTTGATGAACAGGTTGTAGGTGAGGTCCCGATTGAGCTTGGGATCGAAGGCCCAGAGCTGTTTGCCGGTTTCCGGATCGAGCGCGATCAGGCGCGAGAAAGGGGTGGTCAGATACATCACGCCATCGATCACCAGCGGCGTTGTTTCAAATGCGCTCCTCTGCGGCAGAGTTTTGCCGTCGCTGACATCGCCGGTATGAAAAGTCCAGGCGACTTGTAGTTGCGTGACATTCGAGCGGTTGATTTGCTTGAGCGGTGAATACTTGGCGCCGCCGGGATCGCCTGCGTACGACCGCCAGTCTTGGGCGAATGCTGTGGGCAGAAAACAGAACAGAACCAAGCCGCGCGGCGGCATCAATTCACGCGCTTTCCCGCTAAGTGCCCGCCACCCTGATCGAGTTGAAGCTCCTTCGCGCGCCCATCGTCGCCCGGAACGAATGTGAACACGGCATCCACCACCTTGACGAAGAATTGAGTCTCGGAGGAAGCGAATGCCTCCACTTTGCCCTGCCCCTTCGGATGCACCATCAGGTGGCCGCTCTCATTCGTGACGGTAATCAGCAGCGGACCAACTTGATAGTCCCCCGTGTAGAGGTCAAGAATTTTAGAATCAAGCGTGATCTCTTTGTGCTCTCCTGGCAGGGTAATTTTCTCGCCGAACAACTCGCCTGCGAGAGCGGTGGCAATGCCACTTGCATTTCCCGACTGATTATTGGAAAGAACGATTACAACCGCGTCGTCATCAGGGAAGCGCGCAATGTGCGTGGAGAACCCGTTGATGCCGCCTCCGTGGCCGATCTGCTTATGCTTGAACATCGGACCGAGCATCACTCCATAGCCATACTCGCTCTTGACGGGCGTAAACATTTCGTCCTGCGATGCTTTGGTCAAAACTTTGTCGGTGTAGAGCGCGCGATCCC
>JANXQZ010000705.1 GCA_025353235.1 Bryobacterales bacterium | reverse complement strand
TGGGCCTCATCCCAATCGAGTTTGAAACTTCTCGAATGCGCTGACACCCAGATCTGGCGTACTGGGCTGTTTGGACTGATCACGAACTTGGCGGGCGGCTCCTCGAACTCCACGCTGAGAGCGCCTGAATTGAAATCGGCTTCGAAGTCGGAGTCATTGGAAGCGACTGTTAGCTGTTTATAGAGGGAGTTGAGCGCGCGGTCTGCCTCCGTCTTAAATTCCTGTTCGTCCATTACTCTTTACATTGTTGCAGAGCCTACACCAGAACGTACCCTCATCCGGGTATTGCTCATGCCGTCCTCAAGATTTTCAGAGGCGAGTTTAACGGGCGTCCGCGAATTGCGAAACATCCAGCTCCCGCTGACTTTCCCAGGGATGCTTTCCACGGCGGGGCATTCTGACCAATCCAGCGTTGCCATTGGCATTGCTTTGGCCCGTGGACAGATTCATCGCAGGTTGACAAGAAACAGGATGTTGTAGTTCTAATGTCAAGCAGGGGCCGTGTTTGCGACCCCTGTGAACGTCAAAGTTATGCAACCGCAACGGAATGCACGCGCCTGCCGGATTCCTCGGCAGTCACGTAAAAGCTAAACATCGGAGCCGTATCAGGCCTGCTCCAGCGCGTTACTTTCCACTGCGTCCGCAAAAAGCGCACATCCGGTTTAGAAACAAGGTTGAGCAACACCGAGTACAGCCCGCAGTAAAACTTTTGCGGGAACGAAGCCAGCGGACGCGAACCCCAACTGGTACCGTCTGAAGAACCCCAAATGGAAACTTCCAGGCTCTCCTGTTCGATGATGCGTGTAATGCCAAGGGTTAGAACGAGCAATCTGCCGGTCTCATGACTTGCGTCAATTGCAGGACCAGCTCCGTCGGCTCGAACAATATCTTCTTCCAACAACGAAATCGGCAGCATGTTTAGCCTCTCCGGTGGGGGTGCCGGAACCGATAGCTAGCAACCTGGCAAGCTAAATCCGCTTGAGACGGATTCCCGCCTCCTCAAGCGTCTCATATTTCTTACAGAAACAGAAGCGGATTAAATGCGATCCGTCGCGGGAATCCGAAAAAAAGCTGGATCCCGGCACTGAGGCGATTCCGACATTTTCAATCAGGTGACGCACAAAGGAAACATCGTCGGGAAACCCGAATCCGCTTATGTCGGTCATTATGTAATACGCCCCATTGGGCTTGAAGCAGCGGAACCCGGCATTTTCCAGCATCCCCATTAGAGTGTCGCGCCGCTTCACATAATCTCCCGCCAAATGATCGTAATAAGAATCGGGCTGGCTGAGGGCGTGGACCCCGGCTTGCTGCAAGGGAGCAGCCGCGCCTACCGTGAGAAAATCGTGAACCTTCCGGATCGAATCGGTCAGGTCTGGCGCGGCCAACACCCAGCCAACTCGCCATCCGGTAACCGAGTAGGTCTTGCTCATGCTGTTCACCAGAATGCTGCGGTCGCGCATTCCGGGCAGCGTTGCGATGGGAATATGGGTCTCGCCATCGTACACGATATGTTCGTAGATCTCGTCCGTAATGGCCAACGCATCGAACTCCTGGCAGAGGTCCGCGATGAGCTGCAATTCGCTCCTGGAAAATAATTTGCCGGTCGGATTATTCGGAGTATTTACGATAATGGCTTTGGTTCGCGGAGAAAATGCGCGACGCAGTTCGTCGGGATCGAAGCTCCAATCGGGAGGCCTCAGCGACACGAGCACGCGCTTGGCATCGCAGAGCAGCGTGTCCGGGCCATAATTTTCGTAGTACGGCTCAAATACAATTACTTCGTCTCCCGGATTCGTCACGCCCAGCATCGAAGCGATCATCCCTTCAGTGGATCCGCAGCAGACGGTAATCTCCCGCTCGGGGTCGTAATCGAGCCCGTACCACTTTCGATATTTCGCGACAATGGCATCCCGAAAAGCCTTCGCACCCCAAGTGATCGCGTATTGATTGACGTCGTCCGTAATGGCTTGGCGGGCGGCCTCCTTGATACTTTCCGGCGCGCTGAAATCCGGGAAGCCCTGTGCCAGGTTCACGGCACCGTGCTGCAAGGCGAGGCGGGTCATTTCCCGAATCACGGATTCGGTGAAGCGCAGAGTGCGTTCGCTACGGAATCGAGGCCGCCGATTTGCGATCCGCACCGGCTGCACCAGAGTCTTTTCCACGGATGTTCCCATCTGACGAGGCTAGCGCACCAGACTTAGCGCCGTAAAGTCGCGCGTACAGGTCGGCGTTTCGTAGGACACTTTGAACGTAGTTCCGCGTCTCGTCGAATGGAATGCTCTCGATG
>JANXQZ010000701.1 GCA_025353235.1 Bryobacterales bacterium | reverse complement strand
CGCGGTTTTGCCGACGTGCTGTAAGGGCTTGCTCCAAACACGTCTCCGCCATAGAAGAACGCCGCTCAACAATTGAAGCGCGACCGCCAGACTCGCCAGAGACATAACAATTTTGCTGGGGATTCCAAAGATGTCGCCGGTATGGATCGCGCGATTCATAATCACCATGCGCGCACCTGCCGGCGCAGTTCGGGACCCCTCGGCGAACAGCACCTTCCCGGTATATTGATCTACTACGATTCGGCAGCGGCCTCCCGGCGTGAGGTCTTCCGGATAGCGCGAAGAGATTCGATAAACATCCTTCGGTCCGGGCACGCTTATGGCGAAGGGCGTGGTGCCGGGCAGCGCCGCGCGGGCGATCTCGAGCACTTGGTCCGGCGTCAAAGGCTTCACATTCGGAGAGGGAATCACTTGCATTGGCGGCAGTTGCGAGGGCTGACTGTTCGTCACGCGGTAGAAGAAAGGAACGGTGGTCTTTTCAAATCCGATCATCACGCCGGTGAACGCAAGGATGACCAGGAAGACGAATGACAGAGCGCCCACGGCATGATGCAGATCAAACCAGAAACGCCGCCAGGACCCCGTCCATCCAACTTTGAAGCGTTTAGAAGGCCACCAAAGATAAGCACCGGTTAGCGCCACCAAGAGCATTGCGATTCCGGCCCAGCTCACAATCTTGCGGCCTGTGTCGCCCTTATCGCGCAAGAGCAGACGCAGGTGAAGCTGATGAACGTAGCCTAGAAAATCGGTGCCAGGAGGTTGTACATCGAGCACTTCGCCGGTGTACTGGTTGATGGACACCGTGCCTCGGCGAAGAGCGATCCGGTACGACAGGTCGGGCGAACTGGACAACAGATAAGCGCCTATTTTCTCACCTGGGAATTTCGCATCGACGACGGTCGCGAGGGCTGCCAGGGAGAGCGGCCGCTCTGCGGGCGTGACGTAAGAGCGTCTTGGATGAAAGACGCGATCCAGTTCCTGCTCGAACGCCATTACGGCACCGGTCAGGCCTAGAATCAGGAGAGATACGCCCGCGATCAGGGCCAGGTACAAGTGGGCGTTGAAGATAAATTTCCGCATCGTCTTCAAGC
>JANXQZ010000633.1 GCA_025353235.1 Bryobacterales bacterium | reverse complement strand
GGCAAGCCGGGGCGGGCGGGTTCCCCCCACGCCGGAGCACGCTGCGCGCCAGCCAAAAGCGCTGGCTCGCATCGATGCATCCGGCTCCCCCCACAAGAGGGGCTGCCGCCCCCTTGTGTATCCCCTGCTCGCACCTCGGCGGGTTAGGAAACTGGACTCAGCACTTTGTATGGTAAAGCGGACAGATCACTAATTATTAAAAGCGGACATCTTGACTAACTACCGACACACAGTATCTTTAGGTTCTCTGTAGTGAGACAAACTGCTGGGATCAATGAACACGACTGCAAGTACCCCGGTCGCCTGAAAGCAACATCGTCGAGTACACCGGATCTGTTCCAAGTATTAGAATGGGGCAGGACTGCGCGATGACTCAACTCGATACTCTGGTGTCCGTCGAAGAATATTTGAACACGTCTTACCGACCCGACGTGGATTACGTAGATGGCCGTTTGGTGGAGAGAAACTTCGGCAATTTTCAGCATAGCTTTTTGCAGAGCGAACTGATCGAGTATTTCAACAGCACGCTGCGGGCCCGCTATGGAAGGAAATTCAGGGCGTTCTCCGAATTTCGAACGGAGATTCGAGCGCGAACTCGGTATCGCATTCCAGACATCCTCGTGTTGCCGGCCGGCGTGGCCAAGGATGTCAAATTTCTGAACGTGGCGCCGTGGATCGCCATCGAGATTAAATCCCCCGAGGATAGGATCCTAGACCTGCTTGCCCGTTGCCGGGAATACGTCGACCGAGGCACGCGATACGTCTGGATGATTGATCCTAAAGATCGATCCGTTACGGAAATCGATGCAGAGGGATCGCGTCTTAGGAAGGATCGAGCTTTCGATATCGAACTCGCTGGAGAGACATTTCGCGTTGATCTGAACGAGGTCTTCGTTCAGCTGGATGAGTACTGATCTTCACTTCTTGCGCCGCAGCAAATCCTGACGAACCCGCTCCAGATTTTTGCGCGCCACCTCGTGACCTGGTTCGATCTGCAAGGCTCGCTCGAAGTTCCGCGCCGCTTCCGCTAGATCGCCCCGTATCGCATAGGCGGAGCCGAGATTCGTATACGCATCGGCATCGTCGGGATTCCTCTCGACAATCTCGCGAAAGCATTCCATAGCATCAGTTAGCTTGCCTGTTCGCGCGAACTCATTCCCTTGAGCATTGAGAGCTGTCACCAGCTTTTCCAGCGCTGGCACATCCTTCGGGTCAGCCCGCAGGATCTCCCGAAAGTTCGCGATAGCCGGTTCGAACTGGCCTTGCGAGAGTAGCGCGTTCCCAAGATTATAGTGGGCGCTGGGGTAATCCGGACGGAGCCTGAGACTTTCGCGAAACAAGGCCACGGCCTCGTCCACACGTCCCAACGCCTGCAACGCAGCACCCAAACTATTGGTCGCCGTGGGGTTGGCCGGATCGATCCTTACAGCGGCTCGCAGCGAGACCTCGGCATCTTGATAGCGTCCCCTCGAAACCAAGACCGCACCCAGATTGTAGTTGGCAGAAAAGTCTTGCGGAGATTTCCCCAGTTTGCTCCGCATAAGCGATTCCTGGATTGACAGGCGTGCGGATTCGGAACCTTGCGCATCCGTAACAGCAGGCAGAACCTGCACCCAAAGGTGGCCCATCTCATCCACCGCTCGGTTGCCTGCCAGCACCCGCTTGGGAGGATGATTTGGGTTCGCTTGGTTGTTGTCGGAGTTGTCGTACTCGTAGCGAAGCGATAGCTTCGTCCCCTTCGGCAGGAAAATCGGATCCTGGTAGCGGAAGACGGCCTGCCAATTCTGGTCCCAATGGCGGATCCAGATCAGCGGCTTCTTGGTTCCGTCTGGAAGAGTGGCGAACCCTTGCAAATCCTTGCCTAAGTAGTGAGCGTGCGGGTACACGCCCAGCACCCGCACATCGACGGGCAACGTGAAATCGTCGGACACTTGGAAGCTGGCCGCGCCGGGAGGAATATCGATGGCGCCATCGTTCTCGAGTTGAATCAGCATGGGGCGGAGCAATGGGGGCTTATCGCTGAAGTACAACCCGATGCGAGGCTGGACGAGTTCGCTCTTCCCGGAAGGCTGCAGGTGCATGTTCAAAACCAGGTCGGTTCCGTCATCCATGCGCCACGCCATGCCATCTGGCTCGGCGAACGGCACCGTGCCGGGCTTCCAGAACAGGAAATGGCCGTCCGGGTCGAACTTCTCCGATTCAATCTGAAGATCCATGCCGGCAAACCCAGGCTGTCCGTCGCGCCCGTCCAGCGCTCGCGCGGTATGCTCCCGGTCGATCAGCACATTGGCGTGATGGACGAGCTTGTTATTCCCGACGCGGATCTCGATCGCCTTGACGTAATGGAAGCCATCAAGGCGGGCAGGGAAGATCAAGTTGCGGTACACGTCCTCGCCGTCCGCGCGAAGTGCAAAAGGCTTAGCAATTGTCAGGATGAGATCCGGCTGACCCAGTTGCCAGCCTTCGGTAAATTTCGGGGGAGCCGGGATGTCGGCTGGGTCGCCCTGCGGCTCGCCTGCCGTCACCCAACGTTCAAGCACAGCGATCTGTGCGTCCGAAAGCCGCCGCTCATCTTGGAACTTGCCATATCCGGGCTCGGGAAGCCACGGGGGCATGTATCTGCTCTTGGTAACCACCGCAAGCTGGCGCGCGTGCTTCTTTGCGTCTTGATAAGTCAGCAGCGGGAAAGGGCCGGACTCGCCCGGACGGTGACACGGCGCGCAGTATTCATTCAGGATCGGCGCTATGTGCTTATTGAAAGTGATAGGCCCTTGAGCGGCAGTGAGAACCGGACCAGGCCCCAAAATAAACAAGCCGACTGCAATTGCTTGCAGTCGGCTTGTAAGTTGAACTTCAGTCAGGATGAGGTTAGAACCTGACTGTTCCGGAGAACTGCAGGGAGCGCATATAAGCGCCACCGGCCAGTCCCGTGATTTGCCCGGCGTTCGGGCTCTGCACGTCGCCGTTCGGCCCCCCGAGGTTGGTGTGGTTAAACACGTTTCGGGCATCCGTACGCAAAGTAAAGCCCAGCCGTTCGGTGATGGCGAAGGTCTTCGCCAAAGTGAGATCCTGCTGGATAAAATGCGGCCCGAATAGAGTATTAATGGGATAGTTCCCAAATGAATTCGCAGTTGGAATCAAGAAGGTTGAGCCGATTCCGCCCACGAAGAATTGGTTACGATTCCCCTGTGCGCCTTTATAAGGATCTCCCGATCCGATATTGGGCCTGTTGTTCGGACCCTGGTTAGGCTGGCCACCCTGGGTTCCATAGTTCTCGAGCGAGGGTGAGAACGGGAAACCGCTGTAGTAGGTGGTGATGCCGCTGATGGTCCAGCCGCCCAGCGCCCCGTCCGTCAAGCGGTTCATGTTCGCTGCATACTTCCTGCCCTTGCCGAACGGAATATCGTAGGTCTGCGCGAATGTCCATTGTTGGCGAGGCAGAGTGTTGCTGTATCCCTGACCGGCCTTTCGATCATAGAGGAAGTAGTAGTTGGAGTCATAACCCCAGCCATCGCCAAATTGACGCTGGTAGGTGTAACTCCCCTGCATGGTCCAACCCTGCCAGGCATTGATATGAATCGTGCCCTGGAACGAGTTGTAATGCTCATTGGCGCAATCGCAGTAATAGGAGAGGTCGTTTGTCCAGCCGAACTTCCTATAGTAAGGCCGATTCAGATCCGTATTGGAGGCTCCGGGAACGAAGACGGCTTCATTGGGATTAATCGTGTTGCTGGTCCCCATGAATCCGTGCCGGTTGGCATTGCCAACATAAGCCCCCGTAACCGCAATCCTGGTGGTCAACTGGTGCTGAACTGCCACGTTGTACATGTACGTCGTGGGCAATGTCACAGTAGCGGGACGGAACTTAGGATTGATGCCCGCCGGAAGAGGAAAGGTTCCGTTTGAACTTACCACGGGGGGCACCAGAGTGGGCGGCCCTGTGGCGAGCGTAAACACGGGAGTAAACCCGTTGGGCGGTTGAACGCTCTGATTTGCCAACACTGGCGGGTTCTGAGTCACGTTGTGGCCGAAGGTAGAACCAAACACCCCCAAATCGTAGCCCCAGCCGTAGCCGGCTCGGATTACGGTCTTAGGACTTAGCTGATACGCGACCCCGGCTCGGGGCGCGAAATTATGCCAGTTCATCGTCTGGATGCCGTGCGAAGAAACGCCGCCTACCCCAAAAACATACATGAGGCCGTTGTTCAGGTTCAACGTAGCGCCGTTGCCCGGTGCGTTCACGGTTTCCGGGAAGATCATTTCCGAACGCAAACCGAGAGTGATGGTCCATTTCGCCGTCGGACGCCATTCGTCCTGCCCATACCATAGGAAGCGCTTCTGCCGCTCCTGCGCATTCGTGCTGGTGCTGACGTAGCGACCGAAGTTGGTCACATTGCCCAACAGGAACGTTGCTAGCCCAATGCCTTGCGATTGTTGTTGGCCAACTGCAGCTACACCGCCGGTTACTCCGCCGTTAAAGGTGAGTTCGCCAGCGCGGTGGCTGTCGCTCGGAACCCGAAGGTTTTCGGCATAACGCAAATCGGCCCCGACCTTGAAGCTGTGCTTGCCAATCGTCTTGCTCACGTTATCGATGAACTGATACTGAGTCTCGGTCTGTGTGAGCGGACAGTTGCATTGATTCGCTCCCAACGAGTAACCGAGATGGAAGTCATCGTGCCCACCCGAAGAAATGTTGAAGTACGGCAGACCTGAAGTATAGGTCTTGTCGAGATTCAACCCGGGAATACCCGCATCGGCGGCAGGACTGGTTCCGAAACCGTTCGGCGTATCCAAAACGTGATACCTCATGAAGCCGAAACGGAACTCATTGATCAGAGTAGGACTGATCGTGTTGGTCCACCCGATCGCCAAGCTCTGGTTCAAAGCTTGCGAGTCGCCTGCATAGTTGCCAAAGGCGGGTCCGCCGGCGATTAGGCCGAAAGCTCCAGGCGCTTGCTCGGTGAAGGCTGCGTAGCTGTAGCGTCCGAAGATCGTGTTCTTCTGATTGAGGTAATAGTCTTCGCGCGTATCCCATGCATTCCCCGTGATAGCCACGGCGCCGTTAGCCGCATAGTTGTTGACGAAAGGCGCACCCGCAATCTGTTGGGTGTTCGGAAAGGGGAAATACTTCAGAATCGCCTGAGCCTGCGGGCTGAGTTTGCTCGCTGGAATAATGTTGTTGGGGAAGGGCACGCGGCCGACGCCAGTCAATGGATCGCCCGTAGTCGGATCGTAGATCTGGTTGTTCTTGTTAAAGGCGAGCCAATCGCTAAAATTGCCAGAGCGGTTTAGAGCGGACGGTACGCTGGTAACAAGGGAAGCGCCCTGCGACTGACGGTTCAACTGGGCATCGCCAAAGAAGAACAGCTTGTTCTTTAGGATGGGTCCGCCAATGCCGCCGCCGAACTGATTTTGGCGGTAAGTGGCTGCGGGCAGCCCGACAAAGGGGTTCGCCGCGAAAGTGGTGAATCCAGGCGTATTGAGCTGGAGATATTCGAATGCGTCGCCATG
>JANXQZ010000625.1 GCA_025353235.1 Bryobacterales bacterium | reverse complement strand
CGTGAAACAGCTCCCGCCACACGCGCTGCTGCTCCCACGGACCGTTTGCGAATCCGGTCGAGACCATCGGCATCCCCGGATTCAGTGACCGAATGATCTCGACGTTGTTTCCTATGTCGTAAGGCTCGATGGCCGTGATGGCCTTCGTGATGCGAGCGTAGTCGTACCCGCCCCAGCCCGGCCTCTGCCCTCCGCCGATATTCACATACGCATGCGGATCCACTGACTCGATGGCCTTCGTGCCCATTTGCAGCGCATCCGAAAACGTGATGTCCATCCACTCTTTGAAGTCGGCCCATGCAGCGAAATTTTCGTCCTTGCGCAACATGGCCTCGTGGGTAGTGGGGGGCGTCACAAGATCCCAAGTGGTGAACGCAGACCCCCACTCTTGGTTGAGAGCCGCAAGCGTTGTGTATTGTTCCTGCAGCCAGCGGCGCATGGGCACCAGCGACTCGTCCGAAAAATCGAAGTCCCAAAAAGCAGCCAAGTCGGCGATCCCGCTTTCATCGGCAAGGCTGTAAAAGAAGGGGCGATATGGCGCGTTGCGTTTTGCTGTATCCACCAAGCGGTCGTGAATGCGCGCGCGCCACACCGGGTCCAAAAAGCTGGGATGGCGCTTGAACGCTTCTTTGCTGGTAGGATTTTTTTGATACAGATCCTTCGCTTGCAGAAACGACCAGTGCTGGATACGGTCGGAGCGGTATCGATGATATTCGGAATAATAGTCGGTGCCGATATTCTCCGAATACCAGCGCATGTCGTTATCGATCAGCGCACTCGAAAACCCAGGCAAACGTCCGCCGTGCTGGCCGCCCGAGATTCCTAGTTTCTCCAGGACCGGATAGGCAGCTTTTGGATACGGTTGCCACATGATGATCTGATAATCGTGCCACCCGCGATCCGTCGGCATGGCCACAAAGTCCAGCCCGGCATCTTCTTCGCGATTCTTAATTGTTCCTTGAATGGAGACGTGGACCTGAAGATGGTTCTTCATGGCCACGGCCCGCTGCATGTCGAGCTGGAAATGAATATCAAGCTCGTCGACTAGATCGAACGGGACCGTTCGATCTTCCACCACGCGGCCAAGTACATCTGTCCAGTGGATGGCGATGTGGCCCGGTCCGGTGACGGCTTCGGTCAGATGGTACTTCGCGGCAACGGGGCCATCGCGCTCCAACGCCAGGGAGGGCAGAACAATTTCACCCGCTCGCAACATAGGAGCGAACAACGCCAGAGCACACGTGTAGGGCAGGATGGCATCCTGCGCGCCGATTGTTAATCGGCGCAAAAAGCGGGTTAGCAACCCGCCTGCAGGTTGACAACCTGCCCCACACATCAGAAGTCGATTCTGCCCTGGATCTGCACCAGGCGCGGCGTTCCAACTCCACCGTTAATCACGCCGGCGCTATTCGGCAACCCGAAATTCTTATGATTCAGCAAATTAAATATTTGCGCTTCGATCCGTAGCGAAACTCTCTCCGTAATCGGCGTGACCTTATAGAACGAACTATCGATGTTGTAAAAGTTCGGCCCGCTCATATAGTTCCTCGGGACATTATTGAGGAAATCGCCGTCGAGCGGATTGGCACGACGGATAAAAGTCTGCCCGCTGTAGGGCTGGCCAAGATCCGCGCGATCCACGCTAGCATCGAACCATCCGGCAGCCTGCCGCTGGCTGC
>JANXQZ010000532.1 GCA_025353235.1 Bryobacterales bacterium | reverse complement strand
TCCAGCCGCTTCCAAAGCCGGTCGGCGGCAGAGGCGATCTGCTCCGGCTCGTCCAGCACGATGAGTGGATTTTCGGCTAACGAAAGCAACGACGAGGAGCGAGGCCTCACCAGCGGAACTAGAAACTCCCAGCCGGGAAATGCCTCGCCCGGAGTGGGAGTGTCGATCTGTTCCGAGATCTCTCGCAGCACGGTTCGCGACTTGGGATATTCCAGCAGCGGCAGCAGCGTGACTTCGGCGATCCTCAGCACGCTGCGCTGGGTCTCAACGTCGAAGCGCCGAATAGATTCGATCAGGTCGCCAAAAAGCTCCATGCGAACCGGCTTCGCCGACTCGGCCGGGAAGATGTCGAGAATGCCTCCACGCAACGAATACTCGCCAGTCATCTCGACGGGTTCGCGCTTTTCGTAGCCGATGCTCTCGAGGTGCGCGATCAGGTCTTCGAGCGGAATCTCTTCGCCCACACGCAGCGTGAGGGCAAGCTGGCGGTAAAAGTCGGCGTTCTCGGTTCGGAGCAGAGCGGAGGCCACAGGCGTGATCGTGATAGGGACTCGCTTGGACGCCAGACGCCAGAGTCCGATTGCCCGCTTTTCGCTGATTTCAGAGTGGGGAGAGAGTCTCTGGGCTGGCAAGACGTCGAGCGCCGGGATCATCTGCGGGCGAGGAAGGTCGGCATTCACCAGAAGATCGAAGAACGTCTCGATGAGCTCGAACAAGGCCTCGGCCTGCTTGCTGCCATCCACCAAAATGATGAACTGGCGTTCCGTGGCTTGCCAGAGCAGAGTGAGATACAGCGCCTTGGCGGTGTTCGTCAAGCCTGAGAGCGAGATGCGCGCGCCGGGATTGCGCGTCAGTTCGCCAGCGATTTCTTGGAAGGCAACCGTTCGGCTGAGCGATTGAAACAGATCGCGAATGGCTGGATGAGTCACGTGCGCTGGCGCTTCAGAATCTCGTCGACGATGTTGGTTGTGGAGTAGCCGGGCTCCAGAGGAACCGTGAGCACTTTGCCTCCCGCCGCTTCTACCTCTTCGCGCCCCGCAATGAAGTGAGCCCAATCCGCGCCTTTAATCAGCACATCGGGAAGCACGGCCGCGATCAGCTCGCGAGGCGTGTCTTCGTCGAACAGCGTAACTGCATCGACGGCGGCCAGCGCTGCTACCACTTCTGCTCTATCGCGCTCCGGCAATAACGGGCGCGACGGACCCTTGAGGCGTTGCACGCTTGCGTCTGTATTGAGGGCCAGGATGAGAATGTCACCTAAGGATCGAGCGGACTCCAACAAGCGGATGTGGCCCGGATGCAGAATGTCGTAGCAGCCATTGGTGAAAACAACGATTTGTCCGGCGCGCTTCCATCCAGCCCGCGCCTCAACTAATGCTTCTCGCGAATAGAAGTGCCCCAAACCATTAGCTTACCGTGAGAGTAGACGAACGAACTCGCGAAGGTCCACTACATTGAGGTCGGACACGGCCCAATAGAGCATGCCTGCGTTGGTCCACTTGATCAGGTTATAACCACGCCGCTGCAGCTCCTCGGGACCGCTCCCGCTCGCCTCGGGCCAAGTGAACACGTTGATCACATGCTTTCTGTGTTGATAAACCAGAAC
>JANXQZ010000525.1 GCA_025353235.1 Bryobacterales bacterium | reverse complement strand
CAGGCCAGTGAACGTTACCGCAGGCCCCGTAGAGGGAGACGTTCGAGAGAGAGCGGTGAGATACACCTGCCGGTCCGAGCGCGATTCCCACAATTCCGGGTTAGGTTGATTGATCAGCCGGTTGTCTGGAATGATCCACTGGCGATCAAACGAACGAAAGCCATAGCGAGTCGGCGGGAGGCAGGGACCCTTCTCCTCCGCAACAGACTTTGGCTGGGGTCTGTATCCTGCCAGGGCGTTTGGGACAACCCGCTTGCTGTGCTTGTCACCTGGCTGTCCATTCCGAAGGTGGGGATGGAAGAGCACCTCTTTTTCATCCTCTGAAGCGCGGACCAGCTTGCGCCACCGTCGCTCTAAGGACTCCACGTCAGGTGCGATGATCCAAGTGCGGCCGGGCATCACCCCAGAGCCATTGTAGATGAAGAAGTCCTCCAGCTTGGGATAACCCGCCCACGCGCCCTGTGAGGCCGGCAGGAAAGGGGCGCGCCAATCGGTCGGGCACTTCACCCACGCTTTGCTATTCAGTCTTATTGCATTGAGAGCTCTGAATTTTTCGACACGATGAACAGCCGGAAGAGCTTGAAACATTACCTTCGCCGGCGTCTTGGCGCTGCTCTTGCTGGAACGCGAAGCCAATACTATACAAACCGGCTGTTGCACGCCTTGAAAGATGCGGGTATTGACTTCAGGCTGGTGTCCTTCCGGCGAGCAGTCAACGATCCAAATGTCATCGCAGGTTCGCCGCAGGTAATCGCGCATCTTCTGAAAACCGGGACCATTCAGAAATCCTGCTACGGTGATGAAGCACACGATTCCAGAGTTGTTTGCAGCGTCATGGTCAAAAACTTTCCACGTAGCCCAGCGCCAGAAATACACATAAAGATTCCGCAGGTGCTTACTGTGGACTCCTGCGCCCCATTGGCGCGGGGGCATCCAGTCTGCCAGGGGTGCGGTCTTCTCGGCTCGAGCGTGATCGCCTTCAATCCAGCCGCCGCGCCCTTTGGCTTTCTCCTTGTAAGGAGGGTTCCCGAGCACGACGGTAATCGGTTCGTCGCGCTTGATCTTGTTCGCTTCCTTGCGGGATCTGGCGATCGGAGCTAGAATTCCTGGAATCCATCCCTCATCGTCGTCAGGGTTTCCAAGCGTGTCCGTCACGAACATCCTCGCGGGCGTGTCTGGCGGCGCACCAGTGAGATCCACGATTTCGGCGAGGATTCGCAACTGCGCGACCGCAAATGGCCCCAGTTGCATCTCAAAGGCGATCAGCCGCTTCATGGCGGCGCTGATCGCTCCCTTCACGGCGCCTTCCCCTTCGTCGATCTGAACAGTCTCAGCAATCTTCCTAAGGACACCAAGCATAAATGTGCCAGTGCCCGTGGCCGGATCGACCAATGTTACTGAAGGCGAAGCCAGGCCCGCATGCAGCCCGAATCGAGATGTCCTCAAAGCTTCGTCGACCAGCCCGACCATCGCGCCGACTACTTCCGGCGGCGTGTAATACGAACCTGTTTGCTTCCTTAATTGGTTATCGTAAACCTCTAGAAAGTCTTCATAGAAGTAAAGCCAGGCATCCGGGTTATCCTTGCTAATTTTCGACCAGGTAACTGCGTCCAGTACGCGCTTCAGGGTTCCCAACGAGGTTTTGAGCGTTTCTTGGTTCTCTGCATTGTCGGTGAGCAGCTTGAGCGCTGCGCCTATCAGAGAGCTTGTCTTGCTTAGCTCATTAGCGACTTGTTGCAGACCGGTTGCGAGTTCAATGTTTTTCGCCCGCGCCATCAGCATGCCGAACGTGACTGCCTGGGCGTATCCATCAGCGAACCTCTCGTCGCTCGCCTCCGGAAAAAGCAGCTTCCGCCAATCCTCCGCCAGTCCGGTGAGGGCTTCGCTTCCCAAAGCAAGCTGCTCTGTTACTTCGTCCCGCAGCAACCGGCAGAGGCGCGCCGTGGTGTGGGCCAAATCTTTTGCGGTCCTGGGCGGGATCGGGTTCCAACCCAGAAAGCTCTCGAAAAGGCCCAAAAGGCTGGGCGGCGCTTGAAGTTTGTTGCCGGACGCTTCGATGTCTCCGACCAGACTAACCACCGATCCGACCAAAGCGCCGTCTTGCCAAAGGCTAAATGCGTTGCCGTCCGTGTAGATCAAATTCGGCAGAGAGCGAAGTTTGTCCCACTGCGCTTTGTCGTGCGGGTCTTTGAACTTGCGAGGATCGGCGCCCTTGCCGGGTGCCTTCAATTCGACAAATCCAACGAGCGCGTTGCGAACGGTAATTGCGTAGTCTGGACGAGTTTTCAAAGCGCTGATCGAGGATTCGCCCACGGCGGCGACAGTCGCTCTGGGCAGATTGCAAAGCTCCGCCAAATCCGCGAGCAGATGCTCGAAAGGTGCCCGAAGCTGATCTTCAGGCTGTCCACTTGCGGAAGGATTGGCGAGCTTTTCCTTCGCATTGGCTCCGAACGCGGCTATAGCCGAAGGGAGTGTGGACCTCATTTATCGCCGATTAGATTCCACTCTTACAGCGTATAGAAGTCGTACGTGAACGTCCACTTCTCTTCGCGTCCCGGTGCCACCTCGATCTGAATGTAGGGTTCGGGACAAGCGGTAGTGCGAATCGACCAGAACACCATTTTCACTAGCGGCCGATCGCCGCGAATTCTCACGCCAGCACCGGATTTTCGATTCTCGATGCGCAGATCGTAGTCGCTCGCTGTCGTGCCAAAGCCCTCCATCTCGGTAAAGACGCTCTGGCCCTTCTCGAGTGCCTGCGTGTACGTCAGATCCTTCGCGGTCACCTGCGCCAGTCCCTTCAGATCCTTCGTCGGCTTAGGCTCGAAGGGAAACTGGATCACCATGTCCGGCCCGGTCGTCTGGTTATCGATCACAAAGAAATTATGATTATATTGCGCGGTGCGGATTAACTTGCTGCCCGTATTTTTGAGCGCATGTTCGATAGTCATCTCGGGCTTGCCTTTGACCAACCGAATCGTTTTCTTGTACAGGTAAGCGTAGCCCGAATCGTCCTTCAACACATGGGTGAACTCGATCCAGTCGGCACCCTTGCGCGTGGACCATTTTCCGCCATCCACGATCTCGTAAGTCTTGAAAGCCTGATAGCTCGCCTCCTCCGGCTTGCGCACCGTGCCCACTCCGATTCGAATAAATGTGCCGCCGACCTTCGCCTCATCGTACCCGAGACCGGCATCGTTGGTGCGATACTCCTCTACCGGCCCCATAATCGCGTCATGCAGCTTCGGGTCATAGCGCTCGAACCACTGCCCAAAATACTGGTGGCCCTTGAATTCCAGACTGGGGACCACTCCCGACCAATCAAACCGGGTGCCTCGATAATAGCCGCTCTCGGGATCGGGCAGGTACAACTTGGCCTTCACCACGCCGTTGCTGATTTCAGCCTGGGGAAAATCGTCCGCGGCCACGCAGGTGGCAGCCATGGCAAGAACAATGCAAGCAATCAGGGATGGTTTAGACACG
>JANXQZ010000523.1 GCA_025353235.1 Bryobacterales bacterium | reverse complement strand
CATCGAGCCCATAGATAATGCGGTCGGGCTGGGTTCGAGACAAGGTCGCGACGCCGTTATAGCCCTTCATCCCGCGAAAGGCAGCATGATATCCGAGATCGCGGAAGGCTTGCTCGGGGAACTCCATCCGTCGGCGCCTTCCCCTAGTGCTCGATTGGCTAGCCCAAAACCAGCCTGACGTGCTTTGCCTTCAGGAGACCAAGGTGCAGGACCAGGAGTTCCCCGAGCAAGCCTTCCGCGATCTCGGATATCATGCTGCCTTTCGCGGGATGAAGGGCTATAACGGCGTCGCGACCTTGTCTCGAACCCAGCCCGACCGCATTATCTATGGGCTCGATGAAGGTCCTGACAATGAAGATGTCCGAATTGTTCAAACCGTGATCGACGGCATTCCAATCATCAATACATACGTTCCGCAGGGTTACTCAATCACGTCAGAGAAGTACGCCTTCAAGCTCGTCTGGTTCGAGCGTCTTCGACGCTACTTCGAAACGCATCTGGATCCCGCTTCGCCCGCGATATGGCTCGGCGACTTGAATGTCGCTCCAGAGCCGATCGACGTGTACCATCCTGACCGAAGACTCAGCGATGTTGATTTCCACATCGACGCTCGAACTGCCTACAAACAGACAGCCTCGTGGGGCTTCATAGACGTCTTCCGCAAGCTTCACCCGGAGCGCCTGCAGTATACGTATTGGGATTACTTCCGCAACGCCTTCGAGCGGAACTTCGGTTGGCGCATAGACCATATACTTGCCACACCCCCGCTTGCCGAGCGCTGTCTGGTGGCCGATGTCGATCTCGGGCCGCGCAAGGCTGAAGGCGCATCGGACCACACTGTAGCGTGGGCGGAGTTTGAGTAACGCTAGGATCTATGTGGCTCGAATCAGTTCGTCACTCGCCGTAATGGATGCATCCTGAGCGTCGACAGCGGCTGCAACTTCCCAGGAAATGGCGGTAACACCAGCTTCCAATGAGAGCCTGGTCACGATCTGCTCCAACGCTTCCTCTTTTGGACCAATGGCCTTCAGGTACGCCTTCACGTTCACGCGTGCGAGAAACTCGTCATCGAAGCTGTGCAAGGCGATGAGGACCAAAGCAGTGCGTCCCACGTTCTGAATCAGCATGGTCCGAATGTTCGCTTCATCCGTCGTGCGGCAGGTACAGCGGAGGCGATAGAGGATCTCGTGTTCTTGCTTTTGAACCGGTGTGCGATTGATCCGATACGCCATGGGGCGAAGAATCAAGTTGGCCGAAAGAACTCCCAAGGCCCCCATCGCAGCAAACTCAAACCTTCCTAGCCCAGCCCGCGTTCCAAACCGCCGCCGTACACCACAGGGTCGCGGCGGTATTCATTCCCCGTATATTGAAACCATCTTTTAGGATTACCCCGCCGCCCAGAAAGCCAATGCCGGAAACGACGTATGCAGCTACCCTGCCTTGGCTGCCGTCTTCCGCAATCAGTCCACCCATCGTTACAAACATTGCAGAGCCGACCGCGACCAGTCCATTCGTCCGAAGGCCTGTCATGCGCTGCCGCCAATGGCGTTCGAGCCCGATCACTCCGCCCAGGAACAGCGCGGCAAACAGGCGTATTCCGAAGTCTATCCAGTTCATGATAGGTCTCCCTCCATGGCTACGACGCTAGAGGAGCCCGACCAAAGTGGCCGTGACCACCCGTTCGATTGCAACGTCTAAAAAATAATTCGCGGTGGCCTTAGCAGCCATCCTGCCGATCTTCCCGGCTATGCTTCGCCTTGGCGGTGTGTTGGCCGCCGTGTTGGATCCAAGCCAGGCTCCCCGGCGTTGCAGCATCCCGCACACGAGTTCGGCCGTGGAACTCTCGCCGTCATAATGGACCAGCACACTGCCGGTCAAGAGATCTACCTCCACCGAGCCCACGCCGGGCAGTTGCTGCATCGTTGCCTGAAATTCCTGAGCCGCCTTTGCATTTTCCCTTAGCGCGGGAATCCGCACCCGCACGCGCCCGCGAATATGATGCATATAGTGGTTGTTCATGGCTTCCTCCAAGTTTGCTTATGCTTTGCCGAACACGCCTGCCAGGTCCAGCACGTGATACAGAACCAGCACTGTCATCAGCACCAAATACCCTCGCAGAGCTAGCAGCGATATTCGTACCGTCGGGGTCATCCGCATAGGGCCAAGATATTCCGTCTCAATCTTTTGTTCCTGGACATCGTCGAGAGGGTGAATCACCCGATATTCGCGTTCTTCCATTACGTTTTCGAGAACCATACTCACTCCTTTAACCGGCTGGGAAAAGTTTCGGCGCTACCACTTGGGCACCCAATACGAGAGACAGGGCAAACAGGACGATGATGATGGTCCAGTTCACAAAATTATTCCAGGGCTTGTTGGCGAACCGCTCGCCTAGCAGTTCCTTGTCGTTGAGCAACAGCTGCAGAAAGATAATCGCAGACGGCAGCATGATGCCCGCCAGCACCTGGACGCTCAAGATGATCAACTGCAGCGGAGCTCTCGGAATTAGCACCAGACCGGCAGCCGCTCCCACGCACAGAACATACACGCCGTAAAATGCAGGAGCGTCTTTGATCGATTTTTGCAGGCTGTGCGGCCAGCCTTTCACCTCTCCGTAAGCCCACGCGCTGGAGAGCGAAATCGCAGTAGTGCCGAGCGCTGCTGCATTGATCATCAGCAGGAGTATGCCCGTCCGAAACCAAGGCCCGAAGACTTTGCTCAGGTCCGCCGCCATCTGCGCCGGATCGGTGAAAGAGAAGCCGTGGCGCAGCGCCGCATTGCCGGTCAGCATCATGCAACCGGCCACGATGATAGTGAAGGTGGCACCGATCAGCGTATCCAACCGGGCCCACTTCAGGTCAGCGAAACGAAGGCGCTTGTCGGCGATGCAGCTCTGCTGAAAGAACAACTGCCACGGCGCAATGGTAGTCCCCACGATTCCAACGACCAGAAATACGAGACTCGCCGTTAATCCGCCAGCCGGAATCGAGGGGACGAGAGTGTTCCTTAGAATCTCGGCTGTTGCAGGACGCGCGTAGAATGCCAGCGCGAACCAGGCCAGATCAAGGACGCACAGGAACACGACAATTCGTTCCCAACGGCGATAGCTTCCCGTGAGCACGAGCATCGTGAGTGCACAAGCCGCCACGGGAACGCCCAGCAACGGGGAGATGTTCAGGTGTTCCAGAACGAGTGCAATCGCGGCGAATTCCGTCACCAAAGTGAGGAAATTCAGCAGTTGCAGATCGACCAGGGAAAACAGCCCCCACCATTTTCCAAATCTCTGGTAAATCATGGCAGCGTGCCCCTTCCCGGTAGCGATGCCTAGCCGCACCACCATTTCCTGAATGAAATAGGTGATCGGCAACAGCAGCACCAGGATCCAGAGAAGATGCGTTCCGTACTGTGCTCCGGCCTGAATGTAGGTTGAAACAGCGCCCGCATCGTTGTCGGCCTCCATCACGATGAGGCCTGGACCGAACACCATCAGAAACGAAAGCAGATTGCGCGCCCAAGGATTGCGGACGACTACGCCGCGCGAGGAAGCAGCGGGTGTCACGGAAGGCTGGATAGTAGCTTGGTTCATGGGAGTTTCCCACGAGCTGAAGAACAGTAGGCACACGTATCCACTGGCGGGATCGAAAGCCAATTGCAGTCAAATAATCAGCGGCGCAAAGTGTTTGTCAGACTCGTGCTTGAGCTCGAGAACCTACAGCCGGGGATGGCTGTATGAAGAGGGAGGCTCGGCTAACTCGGTACTGAATACGTCTCCGAACCGCTGCAGACTACTACTGCCGTCAGACATGAATGGGCCTCCTTTCTTATAAGATGATGGGGGGCCAAACCTGCCACCCTTGCTCAGAATATACCTGGCAGGGTATCCTTGTCAACAGCCGCTCCGATTTTTTATGGCGCACACTACAGAAGAAAAAAAGAAGCTACTTAATCGCGTAAGACGGATCAGAGGGCAAGTGGAGTCCATCGAAAGGGCACTCGACCAGGAAGCCGAATGCTCAGAGGTGTTGCACAACATTTCCGCATGCCGCGGGGCCATGGACGCTTTAATGGCAGAGGTGAT
>JANXQZ010000496.1 GCA_025353235.1 Bryobacterales bacterium | reverse complement strand
AGCAAGCGCCAACACGCGGTGATTCGTGTCCGCCATGAAGTGATCAAAGCTATTCGCGACTACTTCGATTCGAACGGCTTCACCTTGGTGGATACGCCCATCTTCACGCCAGCCGCTTGCGAGGGCACCACGACCCTTTTTGAAGTCGATTATTTCGAAGATGAAAAAGTGTTTCTCACGCAATCCGGGCAACTCTACAACGAAGCGGATGCCATGGCATTCGGCAAAGTGTACTGCTTCGGACCAGTGTTTCGAGCAGAGAAATCGAAGACCCGTCGGCATCTCACCGAGTTCTGGATGGTGGAGCCTGAGATGGCCTTCGCCACACTCGAAGAAGTCAAGCAAGTAGGAGAAGAGCTAGTATGCTTCGTCGTCAAGCGCGTGTTGGCGAACCGTCAGGCCGAGCTCAAGACTCTGGAACGGGACGTAGCCAAACTCGAAGCCATTCAAGCGCCGTTCCCCCGAATCAGCTACGACGATGCCGTGGACGTGCTGCGCAAGAAGGGCAGCGAGATCCAGTGGGGTAGCGACCTCGGCGGCACGGATGAGACTCTGATCGCCGAAGATTATGACCGCCCCGTGATGATCGACCGCTACCCGACTCAGGTGAAGGCATTCTATTTCCAGCCTGCGCCCGAGCGTCCCGACGTCGCGTTAGGCGTGGACATGATCGCGCCCGAAGGGTATGGCGAAATCATCGGCGGAGGCCAGCGCATTCATGATCTGGACCTTCTGCTCAGCCGTCTTGAAGAGCACAAACTGCCTCGCGAAGCCTTCGAGTGGTATCTCGACCTGCGCAAGTTCGGTTCCGTTCCACATGCTGGCTTCGGCATGGGCGTGGAGCGTTTTGTAGCCTGGATGTGCGGCCTGGAACACATTCGCGAGACCATCGCCTTCCCGCGCATGCTGTACAGGACTCGCCCTTGAGGCAATCCCACATCGCGATCATCGGGGCTCCGCTTGATCTCGGTGCCGGACGTCGCGGAGTCGACATGGGACCGTCCGCCGTGCGCGTGGCGAACCTAAACAGCCGGCTTGCTTCGCTGGGTTACGAGGTGGAAGATCTGGGCAACGTGCCAGTCGCGCAGCAGGAAGCCGAACCGCCTGGCCCTCAAAACGCAAAGTATCTTTCTCAGATCACCGCCACCTGCACGAGCTTGGCGACCATGGTGGAGCAGGCCATGGATCGCGGCCACTTTCCCGTAGTGCTGGGCGGCGATCATTCCGTGGCCATCGGAACGGTATCGGGAGTTGCCGCCCACTTGCGTCGCACAGGCGGAAAGCTCGGCCTGCTCTGGATCGACGCCCACGCCGACATGAATAC
>JANXQZ010000495.1 GCA_025353235.1 Bryobacterales bacterium | reverse complement strand
GTTGCTAAGCGCATGTCGTACGTGCTGCGGGAGAAAGGCTACAATCTGGTGATTTCATCCTCCAATGAGGACCCCGAACTCGAATTGCAGGAAATTCGCCAGCTGCTCGCCCGTCGCGTGGATGTGCTGATCATCGCCTCTTCCCAGCGCAACGCGGACAGCTTTCACGACATCGAATCGCAAACTCCCTGCATTTTCATTGATCGCAAGTTTGCGAATTTGTCGGCGAATTTCGTGGGAGTGAACGATGAAGCGGTTGGCTCGCTCGCAACGGAACACCTGATCGACGAAGGATGCAAATTGATCGCCCATATTGGCGGTGCCGAGGTCAGCACTGCGGTGGGGCGGCTGGACGGCTACCAAAAGGCTCTGGCTCGCCATGGTCTTCCGCTGCTCCCCGGCTACATTGCGCGTCGAGAACACGGCGATGAGGCAAGTGACTTAACCGGGTTCGACTCGATGCGCGAGCTGCTCCGGTTGACCCCGCGACCGGATGGAGTGTTCTGCTACAACGACCCTACGGCGATGGGGGCCATGAAGGCAATCCTTGATGCCGGCTTGCGCATTCCCGAGGATGTAGCAGTAGTGGGATGCGGCAATGTTCGGTACGCGGATTTCCTGCGAGTTCCGCTCACGAGCGTGGATCAGGATTGCGAAGGCATTGGAGAACGGGCAGCTAAAATGGCGGTTGATTTAGTGGAGGCGAAGAGGCCGACTCCCCCGCAGGCCGTGCTCATGGAGCCGAGGCTGGTGATTCGGGCCTCGAGCCGGCGGACATCCGGTAATGAACTGCAAGATCGGATGAATTGCCGAGGCGCTACAAGCCCGCTCTGAATTCCGGGCTGGATATCAAGCTGCTAATCATCGAGTCCACAGTTCCGCCGCCACTGAGAAAGTTCACCCAACTCTGCGTCTCGGCAGGCGTTGCCGTTCTCAGCAGAATAGCGCAGTAGGCCATACCGGTCTGTATGCGGCTGCCAAAGCTGGCGAGAAACTCTGGCGAGTTGATAAAATCCTGCATAAGATGGGAACGGGGAAGCCCGGCATTCAGACCTTGCACCCAAAATGCTAACCCGCCCGGATCAGGCGCTCGGCCCAGAACGTTCTGGTAAACCACGCGCACGAAACTCGTATTATCCGTGGAGCTGAAGCGAGTCTGGAACTCCACCGAGTTCATGAAACTGTTCAGCATGGCCATTTGCGAACATGGCGTCAAGTACGCCGCGATGCCTGCCACGCAGGAAGGCGGTGCCAGCACGCCGGACCGAAATAGTGAAGTCCAGTACAGATATCCGGAGTAATCCGGATCCCGACCCAATACTGAAATGTACGCGGCAATCACGTTAAACCCGGAGGCCTGCGGCAACTGCATTTGAAAAAACGAAAGCGCGACTTGCCCGCGCGTCTGGGCACCCTGATTCAATACTCCGGACCAGGAAGCGAGTCCAGCCGCATCAGCCGCCGTACCGAAAACGCCAAAATACAAACGCTCCACAAAATTGAGCGCGTCGTCGGTAGTGATTTTGATCGCGAAAGCGTCCAGCCCTGCGGAATGAATGCGGGGCAAACCATTCAGAAAAGGATAATCGAGCGAACCCGTCTGTCCGGCCGCATAGAAGTTTCCATATCCGTCGATGGCAACGCCATTGATCGAGTCGATTCCACTTCCGCCGACCACCGACGAAAAGTAGAAATTGTTGCCTGACGGATTCAGAATAGTGACGAAGGCGTCAAAGATTCCGGACTGGCTGCTCTGGAGTGGAGACAATAATGGAAAATCCAGAGAGGATGTATAACCCGCCACCGCGACAGCTCCGAACGGGTCCACCGCGATGCTCGTAGGCACGTCCACGCCAGTGCCACCCAGAAACGTGCTGTAAATCAGGCCACTTCCTGCCGGATTGATCTTCACTACAAATCCATCAGACGCTCCGGCTAGTCTGGATTGAGCAACCCCGCCGGAGACCGGGAAATCCACCGAACTGGTCACGCCGGCGACATATGTATTTTTCTGAGAGTCGATGGCGATGGCGTTGCCCTGCTCAGGCGAAAACGGGCTTCCACTGCTCCCTCCTAGAAACGTGCTAAAAACCAACGCTCCGCTCGCATCGAAGCTGGCGACAAACGCGTCGCCTGCGCCTTTAAGGGAGGATTGGTAGGGCGAACGAACCGGGAGATCGGGCGAGTAGGTTCCGCCGGTCACATAGGTGTTGCCGTTGGCATCGACCGCGATGGCGGCCCCGTGGTCGCTATAGCTTCCCCCAAAATAGTTCGCATACAGCAGCGAGCCGGTTGGACTAACCTTGGCCACGAAGGCGTCTTGGCCGCCTTTGTAGCGGGTCTGGCCTGTTTGGAACAGAGGCATGTTCGCCGACTGAGTGTCCCCGACTACATACACGTTGCCTCCCGCGTCGGCTGCAATGCCGTTGCCGGCATCGGGCCCGCTCCCGCCCAGGTAGGTGCTGAACAGCAAGTTTCCCGCAGCCGAAAATTGAGCGATGAATGCGTTGCGAGATCCCGCGAGCGCCCCTTGAAAGGGAAGCATCAGCGGGAGATCGGCGGAGGATGTGCTTCCAGTCAGCCAGGGCTGGTTCGAAGCGTCCACCGTGAGCCCAAGTGCCCGGTCATCCCCCGATCCGCCGAAGTAGGTTGCAAATATCAGCGCCCCCCCGGGGCTGATTTTAACCAGGAACGCGTCGACGCTACCCTGATTCGAGGTTTGTCCCACGGCTTGGATGCCCAGGCTGCTGCCTTCAATCCACCCAGCGAAGTAGGCATTTCCGAAAGAGTCTAGCGCAGTGCTCGTTGCCGAAGCGAAACTCGAAGCCGAGGCATTCGCCAAGTAAGTGTTGTAAGAGACCACGGGATCGATTACCAGCGGCCTGCGATGATCGTAGGCGCCCACATCGAATCCAACCGCTCCGTCGACCTTCAGCCGCCATGAAACCATGACGAGTTGCTTTTTTCCGTCTAGCATCTGCCAGGCCTCGGGACGTTTTTCGCGCCACAACCCTTCCGGAGTGGTTATCTCGAGATCGCCTTCCGCGTTCAGCCCGATGGAGGAATATGCTCCGAATCGGATGCGGACATGGGCTGGGTTGGCTTTGGGAGCAACCAGGTATTCCGATTTTAATTGACCTTCGTTGACATCGAAATGAACCGTAATGCCCGCATAAAGATTCGGATAGGACATGCGGCTGTACACGAGCGGATTTCGGCAGCCTTCCGGAATCCCGGCGCGAATGAGATTTACACGCTCAGCCATGGGCTTCTCGGGCTGTAAAGCGGAGGTCCGCGTTTGCTCGTACTTAAACTGAATCTGGCCAGCGGGGGAGCGCAAGAGCACCCCGTTCCGGTCAAGCTGGGCCTGAAAACTGGAGGAGAAGAAGAGGAATCCGCTGCCCGCGCAGGATTTTATAAATCCGGATGGCGACGGCGCAAGCGAGATTCTGGAGCGGCCCGCCGATGCGGCGCATGCGGTCCCGCTGCCCGCAGAAGCCGCCAGAGCAAACACCATGAGCCTGAAAAGCCTATGCGGCTCAATGACATTCATCCTGTACTGTAGTGCGTGCACGCGGTAAAATTCTCAAGGCATTTTGCGGATTCTCGCTATACTGGTCATCGCTCATGAAAGTCATCGTAACTGGCGCTGCCGGGTTTATTGGAGGCCATGCCGCGGAGCGATTTCTAAACCGCGGACACGTCGTGATCGGGATCGACAACTTGTCCCGCCCCGGCAACTTCGCGAACCTGCAGCACCTTTCCAGCGCAGGCCGGGAGCGTTTCCTCTTCTTGCACGCGGATATTCGCTATGCGTCCGACATTGAGCGCATTTTTGCCGATCACCCGGATGTCGCAGTGGTGATTCACGAAGCCGGCCAAGTGGCGGTAACGACTTCAGTAGCGAATCCGCGGATGGATTTTGAGAGCAACGCGCTGGGCACCCTGAACGTGCTGGAGGCGGCTCGGCAGAAAGCGCCGAAGAGCATCTTTGTGTTCGCGTCCACGAACAAGGTGTATGGCGGATTGGAGCACCTTGGCGTTCGCGAATCGTTCGGCCGATATGAGTATGCCGATACTCCGGAAGGGATCAGCGAGTCCGAACCCCTGGACTTTCATTCGCCGTACGGATGCTCGAAAGGCGCGGCGGAGCAATATGTCCGCGACTATCACCGCATTTATGGCCTGAAGACCGTCGTCTTGCGGCAGTCCTGCATCTACGGCACGCGTCAGTATGGGATGGAAGATCAGGGCTGGGTGGCCTGGTTCACGATTGCCGCCTTGCTCGGTCGGCCGATTACTTTATACGGCGATGGCAAGCAGGTTCGGGACGTGCTATGGGTTGGGGATTTGATCGATCTTTATGAGTGCGCCATAGAGCGAATCGATGTCGCGGCAGGACGGATCTACAACGCTGGCGGAGGTGCTTCGAATAGCTTATCGCTGGTGGAGCTGTTGAGCATGCTGGAGCGCGCTATCGGGCGGTCGATTCCACGGCGCGTGAGTGCCTGGAGACCAGGCGATCAGCGCATCTTTGTCGCAAATAGCGCAAAGGCTAAGCGGGAACTCGGATGGGAACCGGGCACAACGCCGGCACTCGGCCTTCCTAAACTGATTGAGTGGACCCGAGCGAATGCCGCTGGGATAGAGTCGCTATTGCCCCCCGTTGATGTCAACGACCTTGCGACGGCGTTGCGCTAATCGTGATCTGAAGCCAGCTTGCGCGGAGCAAGAAGCTCCAACTTCTGGTGCTGGTTGCCGAGCCTGCGTCGGAGCGCCGCCAAGTTCTGTGTAAGAGCGGTGCCGTTTTCGACCGAGCGCCTCAAAATGTCCACGATCGCAGGGGAAGGCGAAGCTGCGGCCAGCTTAGCCAGATCGCCGATCAGTTCTCCTCTGGTGACTAGGAGAGCGTCGAACCCCTCCATGTTCTCTAGGGGAAGATCGTAGTCGGCCAACTCCTGATCGAGCATGGCCAGCCGATCGGACTTATCCGTTGCTGGATCCATAACCCTTGCCGTACAGCGCCAAATTGACGGATTGAACGCTGGCTGTGAGGACCTGCTGCTGGGATTGCAGCGAAGCAAGCAACGCGTCCGCTTGTTGCAATCTCGCCGAGATGCTCTTCTGAAAATTGGAGATGCGATCGTTTGCTTGATTGATCTGATTTGTTAGCCTCTGGCTTGACAGCGTGTAACCGGTCTGTTGAAGCTGAATCAGCCCCGACGCCGGATCGCTCAACTGCGTGAACTTTTGAGCTAAGGAGCCGAAACCGGTGGTTGCCGATCCGAGAAACGCGAAAGCGTCCGCCACTTGCGCATCGCTCAGCGAATTGAATGCGGTTTGATCGAAAGTGGCCTTGCCGCTCGAACTGAGTGAAATGCCGAGATTGGCGATGCCCTTGATGCTGCGCGCACCCTGGTAGCTGCTGGTCTGCTGCAGATCCGACTCGACTTGGCTGATCAAGAAATCGCCGCTTAACAATCCGGCTGCGGGCCCGACTTGAGAGTTGACCTGGTCGACCAGGTTATTGTATTTTCCGGCGAAGTCCTGCAGGGCGCTGCCGAGCTGAGTCCGGTCAGAACTCAGCGATAAGCTGACGGTCTGGTTTGCGGCCGTTTTTCCTAAGATTGTGAAGGTTAGGCCCGAAATGACATCGTTGATGCTGTTGGTGGTATGACTTACGCTGGCCCCGTTTAGTTGGAACACCGCGTTCGTCCCCTGGTTTGTATTGCTCAGCAAGTCCACAGGCGGGCCAGTCACGGGCGCATCGTTTAATTGAAGAGTTGTCTGTCCAGTAGCGTTCGCCGAAATCGTCAGGTAATTAGGGTTTGCGCCCGTTCCGGTAGTAAGAATCGAGGCGGTGACGCCCGCGCCCGAATTGTTGATTGCATCCCGTAATCCCAGCAGATTATTGTGTCCAGCACCCAGGGTAATCGCATAAGGCTGCGAGCCCAAAACCAAGCTTAGGGTTCCGTTAGCCGAGACTGGGGTTGCGCCCGATGTGGCGTACCCGGACGTAGTGGTTTCCGACGCAGCGGCAGCCACCGACGTAATGTTCGAGATCGTGTAGGTAGCTGGACTGGAGGCTCCGCTATTCACAACGGAGACCTTCGTGGAATCGGAACTGGTAGCGCCGAGCGCCTGCTTCGCAGCGATGGTTCCGAGAGCGCTGATGCTGCTTCCCACATCGGCAACTGCTGTGTTGAATCCCACCAGCAGCTGCTTCTTCTGCAATAGATCGGCCTCCCGATTTTGCAGAGCTTTGAGCGGCAGCTGCGCGATCGCAACCTCCCGGGTTAGGATCGTCTGAAAGTCTGCCGAAAAGGAACTAAGTCCCGTAAAGGTGAGTGCGCCTGTGCCCATACAAGTGTTCTTATCGGATGGTTAGCGAATTTCTAGAGTAGGCCGCATTCTTAGAGAGGGCTAATACATGTGGGGCGGGCAATCCTGCCCGCAACCGGCTTTCAGCCGGTTTACGGTTGGCTGCAAGCCAAGATTGGCTGCCTATATTTATTCCAGGGATTAAAAATTAAATTATTCGGTTCTTTGGTTTCCGCCCCACTTGCCAACGGAAGAGCCACTTTGTAAAAGAAAAGATATGCCGATGCGTGTATCCCAGCTTATGCAAACATAGGGCAGGGGTAAACTGACCATGAGGGAAGTAAGGCAGTCCGCGCCGTGAATGCAGCTAGCCTCGACAAGCGCACCACGCTCCCCGATTACCGTGCGCTTTTCGAGTCCGCGCCCACCGCTTTTCTAGTGGTTCTGCCGGATGACCCGGTATTCACCATCGTCGCCGCAAGCGCAGCCTACTTGCAGATGAGCGGAACCAAGCGCGAGGATCTGTTCGGTCGCAGCGTGTTTGAGGTCTTCCCGGACAACCCCGAGAATTCCTCGGCCAGCGGCCTCCAAAGCATGCGTGCATCGTTTCAGCGCGCGATTGCAACCCGTGTTCCGGACAAAGTGCCTCTCCAGCGCTACGACGTTGAACGGTCGGCAAAAGAGGGTGGCGGTTTCGAAGAACGCTTTTGGAGTGCGCTGAACACGCCCGTGCTAAGTGCCAACGGATCTGTGGAGCACATTCTGCACTCGGTTGAAGAAGTGACAGAAAAAGTGCTTGCGCAGCAAAAAGCGAAAGCGGCCTTGCAGGACCTGCAAACGAGTGAGAAGCGCTTTCGCCAGCTTGCCCAAGCAAGTACGTTGGGCTTGATTATTGCTGACCTCGAAGGCGATATCTCCTATCTAAACCCCACCATGCTTGAGCTCCTCGGCTACACGGAGGGAGAGGTGGCCGCCGGACTGGTGCGCTGGGACCATCTCACCCCGCCCGAATACGCCGCCTCCGATGCTGAAGCCTTGCGGCAGCTTGCGGCCACCGGAAGGTGTGCGCCGTTCGAGAAGGTCTATGTCGCCAAGAACGGCAGGCGTGTGCCGATCCTGCTCGGAGCTTCAGTCCTGGCATCCGTCGACGGGCGGACGGAGGTGGCTGCCTTTGTCATGGACCTCACCGAACGCAAGCAAAGCCAATGCGACGCCTTCCTCGTACGCCTAGACGATGGCACCCGCCCATTGATTGAAGCAGACGAAATCATGAAGACCGTAGCCCGTTTACTGGGAGAGCATCTCGGTATTGACCGCTGCTCATATTGCACCTTCGAGCAGGACGGGGAGACGTTCGCAGTGACGCAGGAATACACCCGGCCGGGCATAGTGAGCATGCTGGGCCGTTACACTCTCAGCATGTTCGGCCCGGATGTTGCCAGCTCCATTCGGGCTGATACGCCGGCGGTCGAACAGGACATAGAGGAGAACCCGCACGCGCTTAGCGTGCTGCCCTTGTATCGTCAATCTCAAATCCGATCATTTATTGCCGCGCCGCTTTTCAAGGGTGGCCGGATCGTCTCCGGCATTGCCGTGCATCTGCAGACGCCCAGGAGATGGCTGCCTGAAGAAGTGGAACTGGTGAAGCTCGTCGCGAACCGGTGTTGGGAATCGATCGAGCGAGCCCGCACCGCTCGCGCTTTGCAGCAAAGCGAAGGACGGCTTCGGATGGCGCAGAGAGGCGGCCGCACCGGCAGCTTCGAGTGGTTCATGAAAGAGGACCGAGTGATCTGGAGTCCCGAACACGAAGCACTGTACGGATTGCCGGAAGGTACCTTCGAGGGACGCTTGGATGATTGGAAAAGACGGGTGGTTGCAGAAGACGCCGAGCGCGTCGTGGCAAGCATCCAAAGCTGCGTCGCGCAGAACGAGGCAGAATGCGCATACGAGTTCCGGGCTGTGCTGCCCGACGGGAACTTGCGCTGGCTGCGCGGCCAGGCGCAGTTTCTCTATGACGATGCAGGTTTACCCGAGCGAATGGTCGGCGTCAACATCGACATTGACGCGCGGAAGCGGGCTGAGGCCCACCTCCACCAGCAGTGGCATGCTTTCGACACTGTCCTTTCCAATACGCCGGACTTTGCTTACACCTTCGATCTGGAAGGCCGCTTCACCTATGTCAACCGAGCACTTCTCGCGCTCTGGCAAATACCGCTCGAACACGCCCTTGGCAAGAATTTCTTTGACCTTGAA
>JANXQZ010000465.1 GCA_025353235.1 Bryobacterales bacterium | reverse complement strand
GACTGTTCGCGCCTCAGGCCCACCGCATAGGCGGACAGTTCCTGCAGCTTGCGCTCGAGAGGACGCACCTTGCGAATCTCGCAGCACAAGTTTCGAAGCGTATGCTCTTGCAGGAACAGGTTGGGACCGAACCGAGTGACCATGGAGGAAAGCTCGTTTGCATCTGGCGTAACGACCTCTACAATCATGCCGTAGCGCGACCGCACTTGCTCCATCATCTGGAAGGTTTCAGCGGGAAGACGGCCCGTATCTAAGGTGACTACGCGGACCTTAGAGGAAATCCGGCTCGCCAGATCTACCAGCACCATTCCTTCCGCCTGGAAACTAGTCACGACGGCAAAGCGGCTTTGAAAAGTCTCTAGGGCCCATTTAAGAACCTCATGAGCCGAATTGGTCTCAAAGTCGATCAAGTTACTCTAGTATGACATACGAGTGAGTGCTGCCCCCACCCACACTGCCAGATAACCAAGCAGGACGCTGCCAACTACATTGAGAATCCCGACCCAGGGCAGACCTGACCGAACAGCTTGGAATGTTTCATACTCGAAACTGGAGAACGTAGTGTACCCGCCGAGGACGCCCACTACCAGCAAGAGTCGCCAGTTAGGGTGAGGGTGCAAGTGGGCTAACAGCGTCATTAAGATACCAATCAGGAACGAGCCGGAAAGATTGATAACAACGGTGCCGAGCGGAAAGGGTCCGCTGTACCTCTCCATGATCGCGTTGCCAGCGACATAGCGGAGCAGCGCGCCAGTGCCGCCTCCTAAGAAGACCAGAGCAAGGCGAATCAAAGCCTAGGCGGCGCACTCGCCGCGGCCCAACTGCAGCGAGAAGCCGATGTCGTCGCCCCAATCCTTATAAATTTCGGGGAAGAGCTCGGCAGGTTTCGCCAAATCGCCGGTTAAGGCGCGGAACGTTTCGATTTTGAAGCGCAGCACGTAGGCGCGGAAAGTCTCGCCCGCTGCGCGATTATCTACGTAGTGGTTCAGTACCCTAGTCACTGCTTCCGGAATCAGCCGCGCAGGGATGCTCTGGATCGCCATGCCGAAGCGCATGATTCCGGCATCTTCATAGCCTCCGCCGAGCAGCATTTGGTAGTAGGGAATTTCTTTTCCGTTGATCTTGCGAGCATTACCGTAAAAGCCCAGATCGCCAATCCAGTGCTGGCCGCAGGAATTCGGACAGCCGCTGATGTTGATCTTCAATTTGCGAGTAAGGGGATCAGGATGGTTACGCACAGTCTCGGCCAGAATATCGCCCAAATTCATTGATTTGGTCAACGCCAAGTTGCAGCTATAGGCACCGGGGCAGTTGGTGACGTCCTCAATCTCGTGAGCTCCGCCATCCGCCAAATCAATCATCTTCAACGCGGCATAGACCCGTTTCAAGTTGCGCAGCGGGATAAATCCGAGGACCACATTCTGGTCCATTGTGAAGCGCAGGAACCCATCCCCCGCGTCTCTGGCGAGGTTAGCAAGCCCGCGCATCTGACTGGCGACTAGGTTGCCTTGCATCACCTTAATAGTGACGATCGCGTAGCCGGGCTGCTTCTGCTCGCGAATGTTCGTCTCCAGCCAGCGCTCATAATCTGAATCGGACTGACCCGTATTGCTATCCAAGATCGGCAGCAGATCACCGGTTCCCAAGGGAGGCGCTTCCGCTAAATAGCCCCCAAACCCTTCAGGAATCAAAGTTGGGGTCGGGGTGCCGCCGTTCTCGAGAATGTCGGCGTACTCCTTTTCAACCTGCTCGCGAATCCAGTCGAACCCGCGCTCGCGCACGACGAACTTCAATCTGGCTTTGTTTTTGTTCTTGCGGTTTCCGTGCTTGCCGAAGATGCGGATCACCGCTTCGATGCGATTCACCAGCCGTTCCACGGGCACGAACTCATCAAGCAACTGGGCTTCGTTGGGCAGAGGTCCGAGCCCGCCCCCACCACCATGCGGAACCCGTGCTTGCC
>JANXQZ010000453.1 GCA_025353235.1 Bryobacterales bacterium | reverse complement strand
CAATTCACCGTCGGCCATGGACGGTTCATCTCAAAGTACGACGAGGAGCATTCTCGCTCCGTGGTGGTGCTTGGGACGGACCTCGCCGATTCGCTGTTCCCGCGCATGGATCCGCTGGGGAAAATGGTCCGGCTGAATGGCGATTTATTCGAGGTGATCGGCATTTTCGAACCCGATTCGGGCATCTTATCGGGGTTCGGCGTGAACATCTTCGCCATCATCCCTCTCGGCACATTTCATAAATATTATCCCGATTCGAAGGAACTCGCCATTGGCTTCACGGTGGCGAAAGGCGCGGATATCCAAGCGGCGAAGGACGAGGTAACCGACGCGATGCGGAGGCGCCGTCACGTTCCGCTGAAGGCTGAAGACGATTTCGAGATTATCTCGCCGGACTTCATTAGCTCTCTGTGGAAGCAGCTTACGGGGGCACTGGCCATCCTGACTGGGATCATCAGCTCGGTCGGATTGATGGTGGGCGGAATCGGCGTGATGAACATCATGCTGATCTCGGTTACGGAGCGAACGGGCGAGATCGGTGTGCGCAAGGCCATCGGCGCTAGCAAATCCGATATTCGGCTCCAATTTCTACTGGAAGCGGTAGTGCTCACTTCTATCGGCGGGGTGATCGGAATCGTGCTAGGGGCGTCGATCGCCTTCGCAATTCGGATGCTGCTGCCGTCTGTGCCGGCGACGCTCTCGCCGGGGTGGGTTATCCTGGGGGTCGGTATGTCCGTCGGAGTCGGTGTATTTTTCGGGTATTATCCCGCGAATCGCGCCGCGAATCTGGATCCGATCGTGTGTCTCCGTTATGAATAATCGCAAGCGTTACGAGTGGAAAATCCGCAACAGAACGCTGCTGCTGGGCGAGAGGACGCTGATCATGGGCATCCTGAACGTGACTCCGGATTCGTTCTCCGATGGGGGCCGGTACAGCGATCCTGACCGGGCCTTCGCGCGCGCAATCGAACTGGAAGAGCAAGGCGCGGACCTGATCGATATCGGTGCCGAGTCTACGCGTCCTGGTGCGAAGAGGGTGTCGGAAGCCGAGGAGTTGCGGCGACTGGTGCCAGTGTTGAAGCGTTTGAAAGAGCAGCTTTCGATACCGCTTTCCGTGGACACTTATAAGTCGGCTGTCGCCGAGAAGGCCTTGGAACATGGGGTAGAGATCATCAATGATCCTTCCGGGCTGACGTTCGATCCGCAGCTTGCGCGCACGGCGGCCAACCATGACGCTGGTCTGATTCTGAATCATATGCGGGGCACGCCGGAGTCTTGGGCGAAGCTGCCCCCGCTCAACAACGTAATTTCAAACGTTGGAGAAGACTTGGAGGCTACTGTTCACCGAGCCGTTCGCTCCGGCGTGGACCGGACACGAATTATGATCGATCCGGGTCTGGGTTTTGGAAAGCGGAAAGAACAAAACGCGGAGATTTTGGCAAAGCTGCCGCAGTTGGCCTTGTTGGACTTTCCCATATTAGTGGGACCATCGCGCAAGTCTTTTCTCGCGCAGGTGTTGGAGAGCGATGCCGATTATGCGACGGCTGCGGCGGTGACCGTGGCGATCTTGAATGGCGCGCATATCGTACGCGTGCATAATGTGAAGGATTTGAAGATTGCAGTGCAGGTTGCGGATCAAGTGCTGGCGGCGATGCGGGAGCCCGAGCCGGTGGCGCCTCCGGTGAAGCGCCGAGCGGAGGGAGCGGGACAAGGGTCTCGTCCGGTTAGGCCCGACATCGGTCGATAGCGGCGGATTGGCTAGCGGCCCGCCTATCGGAACTCGTCCTGAAGCTTTCCCAGAGCCGCCGAACCGGGACACAGTTTCGCATAGGGTACCTTGGAAAGCGCACTCTCAGGCGTCTGATTCATCTCATGGAGATCGCCCACGCTTTCATCCAGGTAGAGAAGTCCGGTAATCACTTCGCCCTTGCCTGCATGATTTTGAAGATACTCGGTCACGGTGCGTCGATCAGTAGGGTCATAGTTATGCGGCACGGCGGTGAAGCGCACCACGCTGCCATTGTGCATCGTGACAGTAGTGGTGCCGTTGGGCGTGATCTGCGCTAGAATCTCTTTCTCGGGCGGCACGAAATCGGCGTTGGTGGCGCGAAGCTGATTTTTCCGCGTGTACAAATAGCTCTTAGTAGACCCCGCATGATCGTTGAATGTCACGCAAGGGGAGACAACGTCGACCAGAGCTAAGCCGCGGTGCGCGAGAGCCGCTTTCATAATGGGCACGAGTTGCTCTTTGTCGCCGGAGAAGCTGCGTGCAATAAACGTCGCGCCCAGGCTCAGCCCTAGCGTCACTGGATCGATCGGTGCCATGCGATTCGGCTCGCCGCGCTTGCT
>JANXQZ010000452.1 GCA_025353235.1 Bryobacterales bacterium | reverse complement strand
GCTTTCCGGCGGAGGACAACTGGATCATTCTTGCAACATTCTCAGGTCCTATTGTCGCATTGGGGCAGCCCTGGTGAAAACCACCAGCAGTGGTTCTGGACGGCCAATCTTGGTTTAGAGGCAGCTTTACAATTCAATCAGTTGAGCTTGGAAACCGGCGTGCAATCAATTTGGCCGAGGAAGAAAAACATGAAATCCAAATTGTTTGCGGTACTGTTTTTGGCGGGAACATCCCTGTTTGCCGGACCCCGCGTGTTCTTTGGCGTAAGCGTTGGCCCTGGATATGGCTATTACGCCCCGCCGCCACCTCCGCCCGTGGCGGTCTATGCAAGGCCAGCTTACCCCGGTCCAGGCTACTCGTGGGTTGATGGTTACTACGTTCCGTCAGGTCCACGGTACATTTGGCGCGGAGGGTATTGGGCGCGGCCGCCGTACGTCCGTTCCTATTGGGAGGTGCCGCGTTACTATGGGCACCGCTATTACAACGGCTACTGGCGAAGATAAGCCGACGCTCTCGACCCGTGGGCTGGACTTCTACTCCGCGCTGTAACTGATCTCCATTTTTCGAATGCGCATTCCAGCCCACGCAACTACCAATGCAGCCACCATGAACAACCCTGGCACAGCAATGAATGCCGAAATCGGATCGGGATTAACAGCCAGCAAATTGAACGGGGGTGGCACTTGCGGAGCTACCTCAATCGGGCACAACGATTTCAAATAGTAGATCACGCTAAATTTCTGCAGCAGGGCTGGAAGAAGCGGGTTCGCTGCTTCCCACACCAGAATGACTGCTGCTGGAATGATCGGATTGCGAACCAGTATTCCCGCCGCCAGAAAGACGCTGCCATATCCAACACATGCCAGCGCTGTGACCGCCACATACGCGAACAAGTGCTGAATGCCGTTGTTGCGCCACAGGTAATCCTGGATTGCACTCCAATCGTAGTGCGCGTACATGGAGAAGAATTGCAAAACGATGCTGAGGCAAAACGTGAGAATCGCCACGCATAAACCCGCGATAAATTTCCCAGCCAGCAACACTTCCCGACGGATCGGCGCGAGGAAATAGTAATGCAGGCTTTTGTCCAGCACTTCCCCGCGAAACAGATTCATGAAGATGCCGAGGCACCCGAAGAACACTGCCAGCCTCAAATAGAACACTTGAAACACCGTGGCGAAGATGTTGGTATCCTGTCCGAAGTCGCATGGACGCCCATTGTGCAGCATCGTGATCGAGTGGCCCGCGAACAGCAGGATGGGCGAGAATGCCAGAAAATAAACCCACAGCCCCCGGCGCGAGAAGAACGTTTTCCTGAGCTCCAGCCGCAGTACCGCGTAAATTTGAGCCAGCCGCAAATTAGTAAGCATTTTACTTGGATGACTCCTCAGATCCGATCAGGTATTCATAGAGCGAGTTCACGTCGTCATCGGCCGGAGCCACTGATTCGATTCCCACGCCGTTCATCGCGATGTGGTTCAGCATCAGGTAGAACTTGTCCGCGTCGCGCGTCCTCACCAGCAGCCCGCGCCCGTCTTTGTGGATCTGCGCTTCTACCACATGATCCTCGGAGAAAATTTGGGATGCCACTTCGCTAGGCTTGTTGCAGCGGATTAAAATCTGCATCGGATGCTCCTGCATCTCGTTTCGCACCCCGCGAATTTGACCTTCCGCCACCACGTATCCATTGCTCAACAGAATCACTTGATCCGAAATCGCATCCACTTCGTGCAGAATATGGCTAGAGATGATGACGTGCATGCCATCCTGGGCCAGCGCTCGAAACAGCGCAATCGTTTCAGC
>JANXQZ010000432.1 GCA_025353235.1 Bryobacterales bacterium | reverse complement strand
GGAGCCATCCACTCGGTAGACTCGGGGTTCGCCGCCTGGGGCGCTGCGGGCAGGCTCGACGGTATTGCCTGGTACGAAGCCTAACTCCATCAATCTCTTAGAGACTTCGTCGGGCAGTTCCAGGCGATCCAGGATACCTTGTTCGCCAAACTCGAGTTCACTCAGGTTCACGGCAGACGATAAGCGTCTGTTCGCGCGCCTTTTGAAACCGAGTTGCACCATGACCTCAGTATCGAATGTGCGTTTCGGCCAAGTCAACATCTCAGCAGAATAAACACGACCGAAATGGTCTTAGTTCCGGTTTACCGTAATTTTTGATACTTGACATTAATACACTACGGTTATATATTGGATATGTAGTTAGATCAAGGAGAATCCAATATGACAGCCGTTAAATTTAACCCGTTTGCTGATCTCGAAAGCTTTCCCGGAGGCCTGCGGCTCTTCCATGACACAGTGAACCGGCTTCTCAGCGAGCCAGGTTCCCGCCCGTGGACTCCAGCCGTGGACATCTTCGAAACCGAGAATGACCTCATCCTCAAAGCCGACCTGCCGGAAGTGGAAATGCAGGATATCGAGATTAAGATCGAAAACGGCACCCTGTCGTTGAGTGGCGAGAGGAAATTTGAGAAGGACGAAAACCAGAAAGGCTTTCACCGTATAGAGCGGAGCTACGGATCGTTCGTCCGCTACTTCACGCTGCCCGACACCGTGGATACCGAGAAGGTTCACGCTCATCTGGCTGCGGGTGTACTGACGATCTCGCTGCCTAAGAAAGAAGTGGCTAAGCCGAAGACGATCAAAGTTCAAGTCAATTAAGACCCAAGCATCGGCGATTCGCCAACGGCGGGCCAACGAGCCCGCCGTTTTTTGGTTCGCTAGACTTGAAGTGCTGAATGCATACTGTTCGTATTAGTAAAAAGGGAGCGGGACGAGTCGCGTCCGGCCACCCCTGGATTTTTTCAAGCGACGTAACGGAGCGGGGCGAAGCGCAGCCTGGCGACGTTGTCAGCGTTGTGGATCCCGCTGGCCGAACCCTCGGAGCGGCGCACTACAGCTCCACTTCCCAGATCACATTACGCCTCCTGTCTGACCGCGTGGAGCCGATTGATCGATCGTTTTTAGTGCGGCGCATCGCTTCCGCCGAAGCGCATCGCAAACGAATTGTCCGCGACTCCGATGCCTATCGTCTGATTCACGGAGAGGGCGATCAGTTGCCTGGCTTGGTGATCGACCGCTATGGCGATTTCTTTACGATCCAAACCCTCGATCAGGGAATGGACCGGGCTAAGGACGACATCGTCAGCTGCCTTCAAGAACTGTTCTCCCCACGCGGGATTGTCGAACGGAACGACGTTGCCGTGCGCAAGCACGAATCGCTTCCGCTAACGGCAGGGATCCTGTTCGGCGAAATACCCGAACGCGTCGACATTCGCATGAACGGGATGAACCTGCAATGCGACTTGCTGAAAGGCCAAAAGACCGGCGTGTTCTTGGACCAGCGCGAAAACTATGCCGCTGCGGCGCGTTACGCGCATGGCGAAGCGCTCGACTGCTTCACTTCCACCGGCGGATTCGCCTTGCACATCGCGAAGCAATGCCAGTCAGTAGAGGCGGTGGATAGTTCCGAGACCGCGCTCAAGACTGCAGCAGCTAATCGGGATGCGAACGGGATCGGGAACGTGGAGTTTCGGGAGGCGGATGTATTTGAATTGCTGGCGGGGTACTCGTCGGCGCGGAGGCAATTTAATACGGTTGTGCTAGATCCGCCGGCCTTTGCCAAGTCGCGGCATCATCTTGAACCGGCTCTGCGGGCTTATAAAGAGATTAACTTGAAGGCGCTGCGGTTGTTGCCAGCGGGTGGCATTCTGATCACTTGCTCGTGCTCTCATCACATGAGTGAGGCGACATTTTTTGAGGTGGTTGCGGATGCGTCGCTGGATGCTGGAAGAAAATTGCGGGTGCTCGAGAGGCGGACACAGAGCCAGGACCATCCCATTCTGCTGACGGTCCCGGAGACGCTCTATTTAAAGTGCCTGATTCTGGAAGTGATTTGACGGGAATTTACTACTCTACATACCCAATCGACCGCAAGGTTTTCGCCGGTTCGCTCTCATCGAAATCCGTCACGGCCGCTTTCTGATGTCCGCTATCCAGCGCCACCCCGTAAGGCGGATCGATAAACTTAAACGTCTCGCGCAGCATCTTCGAATCGTTCGAGGTACCCGCGCGAAGATGGGTGGTCTTCAAGAAGTCGTCAGCGAATTGAGGCATCCGGGTCGGCATCGATATTACCTGCGTATCCTTCCACTTCAACTTCGCCATGCGGCGCGCAGCGGCATCGCAATGCAGGCACTCCGGATCGTAGAAGAACAGGAAGATATGCCCCTGCTGCAACGACACTTGCTTCCCATCAACCGTGATGGAGTCGGGTGCTTTCAGACCCGACATCTGATTCGCCTTCACTCCGTACGACACTCCCGCGAACACGGCAACCGCACCTAAAATCACAAAGAGCGGCCCAATACTCTCTGACTTGCGGGACCATGCCGAAGCGCCCAGCGCCATCGCCAGCATCACGGCATCCCCAATGAAAAAGCCGGGACCAACGCTGCGTTTGACCAAGGGGAAACAACTGCAATCCTTGCCAACCAGCGCTGAATAATTGAATCCCATGTATCCCATGAAAGCCACCAGCATGATCGCAATCAGCCAGCCTCCCCAGCGCCGATATCGTGGAATCAAGATAAGGATCGCGCCAAACACTTCGCCAATTCCGAGCAGAATGGTGAACGGCAGCGCGAGGTTGCCGGGTACGAGAAACTGCGTCAGCGCTTGCTGCCATTGAAACGGATCGGTAAGCTTCCAGCTTCCCGATACGAAAAAAATGATCGCGAGCAGAACCGATAACAACGTTGCCAGGCCAACCTTCCAGCCCGGCAATTCCATCACAGCGGCATGCCTGGCGTACTCGAAAGGATGCGCCGCACTATCTTCCATATGCTCCATTATATTGTTAGTTCGAACACCGGTTAGCGGAAGTAATCTCGCGCGGTGTCCACGGTTTGCGCAATGTCTCGTTCGGTGTGCGCCGTTGAGACAAACCCGGCTTCAAACTGCGAAGGTGCAAGGTAAATCCCGCGATCCAGCATAAAGTGAAAAAACTCGCCGAACCGTTTCGTATCGGACCGCTTCGCCGATTCCCAATCCGTCACCGGCTGATCGGTGAAGAAGAACGTAAACATCGAACCAACTCGATTCACGGTGACCCCTGCGGGCGGGTTAGCGGTCAACTGACCCGTGCGCTCTTCGAGAATTTCGTAAACCTCGGGATGGGCCTGTAAATACGTGAGCATCGCGATCCCGGCGCTCACCGCAACAGGATTGCCCGACAGCGTCCCAGCTTGATAAATCGGGCCAACAGGAGCGATCTTCCTCATGATATCGGCACGCCCGCCATAGGCTGCCATCGGCAGACCTCCGCCGATAATCTTGCCGAGCGTGGTCAGGTCCGGTTTGATTCCATAACGCTGCTGGGCCCCGCCCAACGCGAGGCGGAAGCCGGTCATCACCTCATCGAAAATCAGGATGGCTTCGTATTTTCTCGTCAGCTCGCGAAGCGCTTCGAGGAAGCCCGGTGCCGGAGGAACACAACCCATATTCCCGACCACCGGCTCGACAATCACGGCCGCAATTTGATCCCCGCGCTCGCGGAACGCCTGTTCCACAGCGTCGATGGAGTTGTATGGCAGTGCGATCGTGGTCGCCGCGAAAGAGGCCGGAACCCCGGCAGTATCGGCGATGCCCAGAGTGGCCATCCCGGATCCCGCCTTCACTAGAAGTGAATCAACATGGCCGTGATAGCAGCCCTCGAACTTGATTGTCAGGTCGCGACCTGTGAATCCGCGCGCGACGCGCAGAGCGCTCATGGTTGCTTCAGTGCCCGAATTCACCAGCCGAACCATCTCGATGGAAGGTACGCATTCCATGATCAACTCGGCGAGCTGCACCTCGCGGCCAGTAGGCGCGCCGAAGCTCGTGCCGATCTCCAGCACTTCGCGCAACGCCTCGATCACGGGTGCCGGACGATGGCCAAGAATCAGCGGACCCCAGGAGCATACGTAGTCGATGTACTCGTTCCCGTCCACGTCGACCATGCGCGATCCGTCGCCCTTGGCGATGAAGACGGGAGTTCCACCCACACTGCGGAAGGCTCGAACCGGCGAGTTCACGCCGCCAGGAATTAATTTGACTGCACGGGCAAAGAGAGTTTCAGATCGGGTGCGGATCATGAGGCATCAGGCTTCTGCCTGGCTGGAATCGGGCTGCGTGACCAACTTATGCAGAAAGAAATTCATCACCGTTTCCGGAATCGTTCCGTTGACGTTTTTCAAAAGCCGAGTCTTCAGCCCGAGGTAAGGTTGAGTACCGGCGAAAAGATCCTGCATGAGATCGCAAAAGAGCGGACTTTTTCGTATGAATTGGATCATCCTGGCAGGCACCGTACTAAACAGAAAACGTCCCAAAAACAGCCGCTTGGCCAAACCCGCACCGAATTCCAAATCCGCTGCAAAATCGCGATGAAGCAGGGTACAGTACGCCTCCGCTTTCGCAGCCGGACAGTGGGCCTCGTCCAGCACAACTTGGCTCGCCAAATCGCCTGACCGCATGGCGTAGTAGAGTCCCTCGCCTGTGATCGGGTCTACCAATCCGCCCGCATCGCCCACCGCCATCCACCCGTCGCCTGCCACCCGGTTGTGCTTCCAGCGGGCGCGGTCCAGCGACGGGAGCACATGGCTATAAAACGCAGCACCCTTGTAACTCAGACCTTTCTGCTGCATGTACGTCTCTAGCCGGACCCGCAGTTTTTGAGCGGGCTCACCCTTTCCGCAGATACCCACCGAGAGATGTCCGCAGCGCGGAAACACCCATATATAACCCTCTAAATTGGGCAGAAACTGGATGTCGATATGATCCTGACTGGAAGGCACATAGTATCCAAGTGCGCACATAGTGTCGGCCGCAGTCCATTCCGTCCCGACGTTGCGCAGAGTGTTGCGCGCGCCTGTTGCGATCACGCAGTAATCGGTATCGAACGAACCATGCCGCGTGCGAACCGTCCAGCCGCGATCGGTGCGGTCGAGCCCCTGAACCCTCGTCTGTTCAACCTGCGCCCCAGCTCGCTCGGCCCTGTCGAGCAGCATTTGATTCAGGTCGAGTCGCGAGTAAATCAGCAGTGGTCGCGTGAGTCCCAGGCGAGCCGCCCCCGCCTTTTGATCCCACAAGAATGTGTCGGTAACCAGTTTTTTAGGAGTGTCGTTGTCCCTCAAAAAAGGGTATTCGTGATACGCCTTGTACGTAACTCCACCGCCGCATGGCTTTTCCCATGCCAGCTTCTCATCGAGAATTACAGTGTTCAGCCCAGCGCGGGCAAGGCGTTCGGCTGCGAACGAGCCGGCCGGCCCTCCCCCCAACACGGCAACACTCTTCATTGAGGGTGTCCGGGAGGCATGGCAGGCATGGCACCCGCTCCCCCTGGCGGAACGCCGTGCGGAGCGCCACTTGCGCCCGCTTGGCCTTTACTTTTCACCAGCCATTTATTATCCTTGCGCTCGAGCGTGTATCGCATCTGCATTCCATTTCCCGCCGCTGGACCGGACTTTGCCTCTAGATAGACCTTGGCATCCGCCTCGTCGCCGCGGAACTGAACAGCGTCAACCCGGACATCCATCGTCATCAGATCCGTACGTTTTGCGAGATGCTCCATCACTCCTTGCCGCACTGCTTCCTTGTTTTCGATGTTCTTCTTACAGCCCAGAAGTAATATAAAGACTACGAGAACCGAGCCAATCCTTCTCACAACTCGATTATATCCGTAGCGCAGCAGGGTTCTCGGGCCACGCGTGCTTGGGATATCGCCGACTCAACTCGCGCCGAACCTGAGGATAGAGCCGCTGCCAGAATCCAGCCAAGTCCGAAGTGGTCTGAACTGGCCGCTGGTTAGGCGCCAGAAGATGCACTACCAGGGGCACCTTGCCGTTGCCCACCCTCGGAGAATCCTGCATCCCGAAAAAATCCTGAAGCCGCGATGCCACCCAGGGAGGCTTGTTTGCGTCATAGTGAACCTTCGTCTGGCGACCGCTCGGCAGACTGATGCGCGCTGGAGCAACCGCATGCAGCAGCTGAACATTAGCCCGGTGTTCCAGAAGCCGCACCAAGCCAGCGGCTGCCGTCGATTTCAACTCCGCGAAGCTCTTCAGCCCGGCGCACAATTCACGGAGCGCAGCCTCTACGTCCGGTTTGTCAATCGCGGCGTGCGCGGAAGCAAACTCGATACGGGCCAATACTCCGTTCAACTCTTCCGGATCGGCAAACCGCTCAACCCCGGCCTCCACAGCCCGCTCGAAAAGCATAGACGAAGCCATCTCGGAGAGGAGCGAACCGCCGCGGCTCTCCTCGATCACAAGCTCGTCATAAACCAGCGCGCTCACCGACTCCACGCGTTCCGCAATTCGGTTCCACTCCACCGACTCTCGTTCGCGCACCCGCTCAGGGAACAAATCCAGCAGCCAGTCAGCTTGAATGGGGCTCGTCAGCCGAATCAAGGGCAGCGCTTTCTCAGACCGATCCT
>JANXQZ010000428.1 GCA_025353235.1 Bryobacterales bacterium | reverse complement strand
GCAAACGAATTTGGCATTTCCAGGGCATTCGGCACGATGTTTGGGATCGCGATTTTCCGGCCTCGCCAAACCTGATCACCGTCACCCGCGACGGAAGCAAAACCGAAGCCATTTCCCAGATCACCAAGACGGGCCACGTGTATGTGTTCGAGCGAAAGACCGGCAAGCCTCTCTTTCCGATTGAACTCCAAAAGACGCCAGCTTCTCCCGTGGAGGGTGAGAAGCTGGCCGACTCTCAACCCCTGCCCCTCAAGCCTCCGCCTTTCGCTCGTCAAATGTTGACGGAGGACATGCTCACTACGCGGACGCCCGAAGCGCATGCGGCCGTACTGGAGAAGTTCAAAAAGCTGAACTCGAAAGGCCTGTTTTATCCGCCCACTCTCGAAGGCACCATCGTGTTTCCCGGATTCGACGGAGGAGGAGAATGGGGCGGCGCTGCGTTCGATCCCGAAACCGCGCTCCTGTACGTAAATTCCAACGAAATGGCTTGGCTGCTGCGGCTGGTTCCGCGCGACGACAGTTCGCTGTACAAAAGCAACTGCGCCAGCTGCCATCGGGATGACTTGAAGGGAACGCCGCCCGGCTTTCCTTCGCTGGTTGGAATTGCCAAACGGCGCTCCCATGAAGAGCTGACCAACATCATCCGTCAGGGTGCCGGGCGCATGCCTGGCTTCTCCTCGCTGGGCAACGGCCCAGTAAACGAGCTGGTCCACTTTCTCGAAACGGGTCAGGATGCAGCGTCCAATCCAGCCAAGGATCCAAACTGGCAGAAATATCGCAGTGACGGTTACAACCTCTTTCTTGATCCCGAGGGGTATCCGGGCATCGCGCCGCCTTGGGGGACTCTCAACGCAATCGACTTGAACAAGGGTGAGATCCGGTGGAGCATTCCGTTTGGAGAGTTTCCCGAATTGGCGGCGAAGGGGATGAAGAACACGGGCAGCGACAATTACGGGGGTCCTGTGGTCACCGCGAATGGGCTCCTCTTTATAGGCGCGACCAATTTCGACAAGAAATTCCACGCCTATGACAAGCTAACAGGAAAGCTGCTTTGGGAGACTACGCTGCCAGCCGCAGGGAACGCCACGCCTTCCATCTATGAATCGCAAGGGCGCGAATACGTGGTGATCGCTTGCGGGGGAGGGAAGAATGGCGCGCCATCGGGCGGGAGCATCGTGGCCTTTGCCCTCCCCCGATGACGATAGACTGAAAATGGATGGCGGATCAAGCGCTTGAGGATGCACGCATCGCGAAAGCGCGCCGGAATCTCGCCGGCCAATTAAGCCAAGCGGTCAGGCGGCTTCGTGTTTTCGAGAGCGAGCAGCAGTGGAGCCAGACTTTGGTGGACGCGACGGATGGCTTTTGCAGGCGGGCGCATCTCTTCGTGGTAAATGGGCCGCATCTCGAAACGCGATCAATGGAAAGGGTGGCCTTACGCGAAGCACCCGCTTTCGCAAGCGCGGTCGAGACCAAAGATACCGTGGTGGCGATGCGCACCCGAGGCGAGTTGTCGGAGCAGATTGCGAAGCTTGTCGGTGAAGATCCAACTCAGCGCTTCTATCTATTCCCTTTGATTGTGCGTGGCCGTGTGGCCGCCATCCTCTATGCCGACACCGACGTGGAATCTAATGCGCTAGAACTGATCGCGAGCTGCGGAGCCGCCGTGCTCGAGGGCCTGGAACCGGAGCGCCAGGCGGCCAACCTTCACTCCATCCAGACTCGATAACCATGCGATCCGCTCTGCTCATCCTGCTAATTTCTGGGGTTTCAGCCCAGCCTCTAGGGAAAAACGCATTGAGCTCCCTGGCCCTCGGCGCACACGAAATCGAGCAAAAACAATACGCCCAAGCGCTGCAGCACCTTGAAGATGCCGGACGTCTTCTGCCGAAACTGGTGGATTACACGGCCTATCTTAGCGCCGCAGCCCGATTCGAAATGGGAAACTACGCCGACCTGGATCGAGTGCTCAAGCCTGTGTGGGATGCAAGCCCTGTGTCTCCCCTGGTTGCAAAAGCGACGATTCTGCTTGCGAACGCGTACCTCAGAGAGGGTCAGCCAAGGAAGGCGATTACGCTCGTGGAACGCAATTTGGCAAGTCTGAAGGTTCCCGAGGCGGAGATTCTGTTAGCCCACGCCTACAGCGACGCTGGAGATTTGAAGATAGCGGCTATTCACTTTCATAAGATCCTGGCAGAGTATCCACTCTCAGCGGAGGCCTCGGACGCGGACGCCGATGCGTCCCGCTTAGCCTCGATGCCTG
>JANXQZ010000424.1 GCA_025353235.1 Bryobacterales bacterium | reverse complement strand
GGGATCGGTGCCAATTTGAATAAGTGGTCGCAAGAGGACTTTGGCCTTGCGTCGACGATGGTGACTTACTATAAGTCGGTGCGGAAGACCGTGCAGGAGGGCAAGTTGTATCGGCTGTTCTCTCCGAGAGAGGGGGATTTGACCGCCAATGAATATGTTTCGGAGGACGGTCGGCAAGCGGTGTTGTTCGCGTTTTTGAGGTCGCAGCAGTATGGCCGTCCCGCTCCGGTAATTTATTGGAAGGGGCTGGATGCTAAGGCCGTGTATCGTGTCAGGGCTGTCGACGATAAGCTGATGCCGCGCGTGGAGCGTCTAAGCGGGGCTTATCTGATGAATCACGGGATCGAGCTGAGGCTTACCGGGGATTACGACAGCACTGGCATTGCGCTGGAGCGCGAGTAGGACTGGAGGGCCGATTGCCAATCGGCCGCAGGTTGACAACCTGCCTTACCGCGCACGCTCCGCAACGATTGTAAGCTGCATATTGCGCACCAGCCGCACTAGCTCGTTCAGATTGGGCACGTGGCGCGTTACAAAGAGTTGAGTGATTTTTTCCTGGCGAGCATACTCCGCCACGGCCTTGGATGGATCTCTCGCTTGAATGGTCACCGTTGGGATGCGCATGTTTCGGGCAAAGTTCAAATGGCGCTCGATGGCCGCGCGCTCATCCGCTGAGTCGCCGTCTCTGGACACGGCCACAGCCACGCAGTCGGATTGCAAGTAGTCTGCCACCCGCCGACCGCGGCGAATCAGAATTGCGGTCGCGGGGTCGGCTGTTAGCCACAGAAGAATTCGCTCAGCGCTCCAAGCAATCGGTTCGGGAAACACGGCGGCGGGAGCGCGCACGAGTTCCTCTTCCCGCCGGTCTTCTATCTGGTGCGCGGTCTGCCGCAGTGCGAGCTCTCGCAGGGCCGTCAGGTTTGACTCGGTGAAGAAGTTCTCCAGGGCCTTCTGCGCCTTGCCAGGCTCATACACAACTCCGCGTTCCAGCCTGTGCAACAGGGCGCGCGGCGTCACGTCCACCATGACGACTTCGTCGGCCTCCTGCACTACCCAGTCCGGCACCGTCTCCCGCACGCGGATTCCGGTCACTTGCCACACTTGGTCGTTCAGACTCTCGATGTGCTGGACGTTCATGCTGGTAAGCACATCGATTCCGGCGTCTCGCAGAACGCTGGCATCCTCCCAACGCTTGGCTCTCGCCGAACCGGGCACGTTGGTGTGTGCAAACTCGTCCACCACGCATACCTTGGGCTTGCGGCGGAGAATTGCGTCCGTGTCCATCTCTTCCAGGCGGGTGCCCCGATACTCGGACACGGCGCGCGGAACGGTTTCGAGCCCCTCGGTTTTGGCGATGGTGTCCTTGCGCTCATGCGGCTCGAAGTAGCCAATCACTACGTCCTCGCCAGCGCTCTTCAGTTGTTGCGCTTCCGTCAGCATCTGGAATGTTTTGCCAACTCCAGCCGCGTATCCCAGGTAGAGTTTTAATTTACCTCGGTGAGCCATGTTAGGCAGAAGCCGCCTGGGGAAAGATCCTGACGTCCATCCCCTCGGCGGCTTTGATCAAACGATCTACTGGATTGGGCTTCCAGAAACTCCATGCGTTCCGCTGAGTGTGTCCGATGAACAACTGAGTGATGCGCTGTTCGCGAGCATAGGAGAGGATCGTGTCGATGGGGTCGCAGGAGGTCTGCATCACTTGAACTTCGGCTCCGAGCTTTCGCGCATAATCCATATAGCCGTCCACGGTTTCCTGGGCTTCGCGGGTTAAGTCGCCCTGCTGGACATGCAGCGCGGTCAGGTGCGCATGGAACCGGCTAGCCACCCGCGCGCCGCTCTCGATCATCGGCCGGGCATTGCTGCGGGGCGTGATGCAAACCAGTATGCGCTCTTGCGTGCCTGCCGATTGCCGGATGCCGTGCGCTTTCAAGTATCGGAGCAGCTGCTCCTCAACAACTTGAGCCGCCAGGAGCAAAGCGATTTCACGCAATTCCGAGAGCTGGCGGGCATCCAGCTTAACGCCAGAACCACCGTTCAACAGACCTTCGGGCGGCACGTCCACAATCACAATTTCGTCCGCTGAATGCACGAAAGATGCTGGCACTGAACAGGAAGCGCGCCGTCCGGTGATGCGCTCCACCGCGTCTTGCTCCTCGGCGACATACTGCAGATTCAAAGCGCCTATCACCGTGATACCAGCGCTCACAAGCTGCTCTACATCCTGCCAACGGTACTGATGAGAGCTGCCCGGAGGATTGTCGCGAGCCAGTTCGTCAATGAGACAGACCTGAGGCGCTCGCTGTAATATGGCCGGCACGTTGAGGGCTTCACCCCCGCTCACGCAAGGGATCAGCTCCATATTTTCGGTGTGAACGGCCTCTCCCTTCTGGATTGCGCCGATCACAACGTCCTGTCCGCGGCTAGCGCGGCGGCAGCCTTCATCGAACATCCGCTCCGACTTCCCAACGCGGGGCGCGTATCCAAGAAATAGCTTCAGGCGTCCGCGCGCGCTTTGGGCATCCTGGTCCTCCAGCTTTCGAAGCAGATCTTCGGGATTAGGACGAACCGGTTCACTCTGCCGCATCGTCTTAACCCTAGCTCATTTGCGAACGGGGAAACGCTCGTCGAGCGCCATGTTGAGCGCCAGTACATTCACGCGAGCTTCGCCCAGGAAGCCGAACTGCCGACCTTGGGTCCTGGCATTCACGAGAGAGCGCACGTCATCCTGCGATGCGCCTCGAACGCTTGCCACTCGTGCCGCCTGAATCATCGCGTTGGCTGGGCTGATCTCCGGATCGAGTCCGCTGCCGGAAGCGGTGATTGCGTCAGCCGGAATCGCGGCGGTCGATTTATTCTCCGCGTGATACGCGGCTGCATCCTTCTGCAGACGCTTGGCCAAATCCGGATTGGTCGGCCCAAGATTCGACCCGCTGGAGGCTGCGGCATCGTAGCCGTTCGTACCCGCCGCCGAAGGGCGCATGTGGAAATATTCAGGTTTGGCGAAGTTTTGCCCGATGAGTTCGGAACCAGCCAGCGCGCCGCCCCGTGTCACAAGGCTGCCATTTGCCTGATGTGGAAACATCAACTGCGAGAGTCCAGTCACCGCAAGCGGATATAGGATCCCGGTGATCACGGTGAGGACGAGGGTAAGCATAATCGCGGGTTTTAGTTGAGAAAACATTTCGATCTCCTATGCAAGGTGCAGAATTCCGAGCAGACGATCAATGATCCAGATGCCCGGGAACGGAGCGACGATGCCCCCGAGGCCGTAGACCATCAGATTGCGGCGCAGCAATGCCGCCGCCCCGAGGGGACGATACTTCACTCCGCGCAAAGCCAGTGGGACCAGAGCGATGATGATCAGCGCATTAAAAATTACTGCGGCCAGTATGGCGCTTTCCGGCGAGTGGAGCCGCATGATGTTTAAGCGCGCCAGCGCCGGATAGGTGAGCGTGAACATCGCCGGAATGATGGCGAAGTACTTCGCTACGTCGTTTGCGATGGAGAAAGTGGTGAGAGCGCCGCGGGTAATCAAGAGCTGCTTCCCGATCGCGACCACTTCGATCAACTTGGTCGGGT
>JANXQZ010000405.1 GCA_025353235.1 Bryobacterales bacterium | reverse complement strand
CAACCGAACTGGGCGACCTGCTACCGCTTGCCAAGATTCCATATGTCATCGGTTCCGAAGCAAAGTCGGATACAGGGGAGCCGGATGCAGCAGCGGACGTGAATCCGGAGTGCGTCCAGAGTTTCACGTATCCGTTTGCAGTTGAACGTCGCGAAGGCGAACGCCACATCATTCCTAAACCGGATGAGTATGAGGAGATCCAGCAGCGGCAGAATTTTTCTCTGACGGTGAACTACCCGGTTGAGAACGGTTGGAAGGGACTCGTGCAATATAAGATCTACGGCGAAGATCCGCCTGTGCCGAATAACATGTCGCCCGGCCCTTTCTTTGGGTGGCGACGACTTCTAACCAAGCCGCAGGTCGCTCTGATCAATTGGCCGCGACAGGATTATGCGGCTGAGTCGATTCTGGACCGGAACGCAGGCGACCTGGCGCGCATACTGCAAGCGGCCAAGCGCACTTCGCTCTCGTTCTTATATTGGTTGCAGCATGATCTCGGACATGGAGAACTGATGCTTCGGCCCGACGAGATGGGAAGCGCCGACGGGTTGTCCAAGTATCCTTATATACGCGAGTCGCGCCGCATGCTCGCGCGCGGGCGGGTGGTGGAGCAGGATATTGTAGACGACGCTCAGGCCGGACCGCGAGCGCGCTGGTTTCCGGATTCGATCGGTACGGGATTTTATATGGTCGACATTCACCCGTGTGGCGCAAACGAGCGCGGTCGCATGCGGATGCCTCGGCCATTTCAGATACCTTTGGCGGCGCTCCGACCGAGAACCGAGATAAATCTTCTCGCTGCAGGGAAGAGCCTGGGCGTGACGCACCTGACCAACGGCGCTTTCCGCCTGCATCCCGTGGAGTGGAATATTGGCGAAGCCGCTGGCACTCTGGCGGCACTCACATTGGTCCGAGGCGGAGACTCGCCCATCGGAGCTTTGCAGAAAGACTTGGCGTTAGCTGGCATTCCGCTGGTGTGGTTTGATGATCTGCCGGTGTCGCACCCTGCCTTCGCTGCAATTCAACTTGCGGCGATTCGGGGAGTTTATCCTCTAGGGGCTGACCTGCATGCGTCGCCAGATGCTCCCGTGAGCCGCGCCGAAGCTGCTATCGCGTTGGCTGCTTTTTTCGGGGAGCGCCTGGACCGCGTCGATGCAATCCGGCAGGCTGTCGAGAAGGGCTGGATGGCAACCGATCACCGGAACTGGTTCCATCCTGATCTGCCGTTCTTGTGGACCGATGTGCGCGAGGACAAGTTGCCCGGAAAACTACCTCGAAAGCTAACCAGCGATTCGAGGCCAGTCTCGCGAGCAGCGCTTGCGTCGCGTCTGATAGCTGAATAGTTAAACGCGCGCGCTGGTAGCTCTGACGTCGCCGCTCAGCTTAGTTTCCAAAATCATCAACAGCACGAGAAAGAAGACCATGAACATTCCCAGCATCGGCATGAACATGATGACCTGCACTCCCCACCACTGAGCCATGTACCCGAGCATGAAGGGCGCGAGCAGGCCGCCGGTAAATGCAAACGAGAAAATGCCGTTGTATAAACCGGGATGGTAATAGGTGAAGCGGTGTCCAATTTTCTCAACCACTAGAGGATAGATGGGGGCGAACCCGCAGCCCACGAAGAGAACACCCATGTTCGCCCCGAAGCGGCCGGTGGTGTAGGTGAGCAGGATGCAGCCCATCAACGCCAGCAGGATCGAACCCAGCAGCAGCTTGCCGTGATGAAGATGCTTCAGCAAGGCCTTGGCAAGTACGCGGCCCACTAACAACGATCCCCAATAAAATGCCAGCATGAACAACGAAGCGCCGGGACTGATGCCCAGCCGTCGAATTAAAAAGATCGGGAGCCAGCCCGCGATAGACCACTCATTGCCAAACTGAAAGAACAGGATCAAAGCGAAGAGGACAGCGCCCGGGTTCTTAAATTCGTCCAGTACATGCCGCAGCGGAATTGGCTGCGCGAAAGCCAGATTTGAGAACTTTCCGCGCGCGAAGATCACGATAAAAAAGGCTGCAATCGCCGCAAAAAGCAGCAGGATCCCCTGGACCGAATAGATGTAGTAGGTGCCAGCGACCAGCAGCGCCGTGAGGAAGCAACCCAGGCCGTAAAGCGTTCCGGCCAATGTGGTGGTGGCAGCCCGGTCGTGATGATAGAGCGGGGAGATGGCATGAAACACTGCCGCGTTCAAAAGTCCGGCGCTGAATCCGAGCACAAACAGCCCAATGGCGAGCCGGAAGGGAAAGCCTACATCCGAGGAAGCGAGAAGAAAAAACGCTCCGCAAGCGAGGGCGCTCGCAAGGACCATGGCGTACACAACTCCCTTCCGAGGAAGCAGCGCGAATGCGCTTCTCACTGCGATCAGCAAGCCTGCGTTAAAGCACAGGAAGAAGTTGCCTGCAATCGAAAGGTCCGATTCAAGATGATAACCCCAAGCCGGAAGCAGGGCTCCCAAAGCGGAAGTGAGCATGCCGAAGAGCAGAAATGCCGAAAGCGCCCGTCGGGACTCGGAGGCATTTAAAGACTGCCCCTCTGGCTGGTGATCGAGTGCTATGGGCATCGTGGCCGCCACCTTTCGATTGTATCGCGCTCTATTGAATACCATAGGAAAAGCGCGCGAATCTACGGAATTGCGTATGCGGATGAAGGCGCGGTGTTGATGTTAATCAAGTTAAGCATTGGCGAATGAATTGCAACCGTTCGGGTATTCAGGGTCGGATTTTATGGTGTGGTGTTGCCTCCTTGGTCTTCATGAGCCCCGCTCTTTTGGCGGGGCTTTTCTTTGCGAAAAACATTTGACAACTTAGGAAAGG
>JANXQZ010000385.1 GCA_025353235.1 Bryobacterales bacterium | reverse complement strand
TGTTGGTCCTTCACGATCCGATCACCGCCGCGCCCGTCCAAACAGTGGAAAAGGCGCTGCTCCGCCCCGCCAACCTCTCTTTTACACCGGATGGCACGCGCTTACTCACCACATCCATGTCGAATGGGCGGGCGCTTGCGCAAATCTACTCGCTCGCGGAACGCACATTCACCACCTCGTTCCGGCAGCATGACTCCACCATCATCGCGACGGCGGTGTCGCCCGATGGACGCTTTGCAGCGACCGCCGGAGCTGGTCCCAACGACGTGTACGTCTGGGACCTAGCAACCGGTTCGCCGATAAGCAAACTGGCCGGTAAGGGGCAGCCCGTATCGATGGTTGCGTTCGCCAAAGACGGAAATTCCATTCTGTTCGGCAACAAAAAGCTCGCGGCATCCGACGTCAATGCTTATGGAACACTATCGAAACGCATTTGGCTCAGACCCCAAGCTGGCTTGGACGACCGCAATCACAGCGACGCTTTCCGAGTGCAATGGGGTGGCGAGATCAAGCCGGACGGATCTGAAATTACTTTCGTCGACCATTTACAAGACCAAGTCCTGAAGGCTGTTCCAGGCCCCAGTGGTGAATCCGCAGCCGTTCTTCAGGTTAGGCGCGGCGAACAAGTGGTTAAACAATTCGTCCGCGACGAGACGTCAGGCTACCGCCACCTCTGTTATACATTCACCCACGACGGGCGGGTGATCAGCGGAGGTGTCAACGGAAAGCTTCTGCTCTACAGCAATCCGGATCAGAGACCGATCGAATTTCGTGGACACACCGCTTCCATTTCGAGCGTGGCGGTGTCGCCCGATAACCGTACGTTGCTCTCGGGATCCGAGGATCAGACTATCCGGCTCTGGGACATCGAGACGGGTCGCAATTTATTGACTGTTTTCGTCGCCTCGGATGACGAATGGGTGGCATGGACACCGGAAGGTTACTATTCGTCCAGTTTCTACGGCGAGCGTTACGTGGGCTGGCACGTCAATCAAGGCGAGCAAAAAGCGGCCAAGTACTTCAGCGTGGCGCGGTTCCGGAAGGAATTCGATCGTCCCGACATTGTGGCGCAACAGTTGCAGCTGCACGATATCGCCCGCGCGGTCCGAAGCGCCAACGCGACAATGGGCGTGCCCGAGTCGGCTCCGATAGCGCCTGCCGACGTAGCAGCCATCCTCCCTCCGGAAGTGCATCTTGTAGCACCGGACGAGGATAACGCCACTGTTCAGAGTGAAAACTACACGGTGAGGGCGCTGGTGTTCTCAACCACTCTGCCCATTCAACAGACGGTCGTTTTTATCAACGGCAGCCAGGCTCCGGGAGGGGCCCTGCCCGGCCATGCTCAGTCGCAAGACGTCAAGCTTGACGTACATCTCGAGCGCGGAGCGAACACCATTACAGTAAAGGCGATCAACGCCAAGGGCATCTGGGCGGAGCAAAGCAAGAAGATTCAGTGCGAGTGCGGGACCACTGCCCAGCGTAAGCCCAACCTTATTTTCCTAGCCATCGGAATCTCGAGTTACCAAATCCCAGGGATTTCACTGAACTACGCTCATTTGGATGCCGAACAGATCAGAGATGCATTCCTAAAGCAGAAAAACGGCGCCCTGTTCGGCGACGTGCAAGCGGAAATTCTTACGAATAAAGATGCTACTCGCTTGGCGATTATCGACAAACTTGAGTGGTTCAAACGTGCAGGGATGCCCGGAGACGTGCGCATTCTGTTCGTGGCGGGACACGGCGAAGTCTGGGGTCCCAGGAACGATTACTACTTCTGCGCGAACGCCCACGATCCGCAGAAATCTCCCGAGCTCTTCGATATACGGGGCAGCATCTTAGTGGACGCGCTAACATTCCTACCCGGGAAAGCCGTGCTGATGTTAGACACCTGTCACGCCGCGGCTGCCTCTGGCAAGAGGGGCATCGCGCCTCTCGATATGGATACTGTTCTGGCGCAATTCAAAGGCGCGTCTGGCATCGCTTTGTTTGCGGCCGCCATGGGAACGGAATCTTCTATCGAGAGTGTCGAGTGGAAACACGGTGCGTTCACTAAGGCCATCCTGGACGGGCTAGGCGGCAAAGTAAGAGGCGAAAAAGGCATCGTCAAGACCTCCGACTTAGGCAATTGGCTGGAGAAACAAGTGCCTGATATGACCCAACGTCAGCAACACCCAAGGTTAATTTATATTCCGGAGCAGGACTTACTTCCTTTTCCGATTTTTGGTTATGGCCGCTGAGTTTCTACTATACTTGACTGATCAAAAGGAGGCGCGAATGCGTCGAGTCCTGACTGTTCTTTGCTGCATTCTTACGCTTTGGGCGACAAACCCGATCCAGGCTCAGGAAATATCGAGCATCGAGTTAGTCGTGCAATCGGGGGATGCTGTGCCCGACGACATCAGCAGTTGGGAGGTCGCCGTCGTGGTGCAGGACAATAACGGCCGCAAGGTCCAGGGTGCCCTCGTGGTGTTTCAAGTACCTCCGGGCTTCGGATCTTTCGCGGGCGGCCTCACCACGGTGACGGTTGCTACCGATGAGAATGGCCGCGCATCAGCCCGCTTCAAGCGGGGCGCAGTGGCGGGTCCATTCCAGATCAATGTGTCTGGGTCATATAAAGGGCACTCCGTAAACTCGATACTTAAGCAGGTAAACCCGAAACTTTCATTCATGGCAACCCCCAAGAAGTGGTGGGTGATTGGCGGTAGCGGCGCAGCGGTGGCCGGAATCGGCCTTGGAATATGGTGGAGCCAACGCAGCACTGGCACCAGCATTTCACTGGGCTCCGGCAACGTTGGGCCAGGAAAGTAAATTTACAGGAGAGATCGATATGTCAAACGCAACAGTAATTAGGTCCGCGCTGTTCCTGATGGCAGCCGGAGGCCTGCTCGCCCAAGGGCAAACGCCTTCGGTGGGTGCCGCTTCCCTCGGCATGGTGTTCGATGCGAGCATTCAGGGCGTCAGGCCCGTAATAGGCATAGCGGGCGCGGCCATTATGACAGAGCGCCTCGATCTGGGATTTGACTTGGGTTCCGCTGCTGTATCGCCCCAACATGATTACGTGCTCGCCACTGGCGGTGCCGACCCCGCATTGCGGCTGTTCATCATCCGGGGACGTTCCGTGGATGCGCGATCGCTGCCGGGCGCGAATGGCCCTCCGGATCGCATCGTGTTCAGCCCAACTGGAGCGGCGGCGCTCTTTTACCAGGACGGAACGGCTCAGGTGAAAATCGTGACGGGACTGCCAGACGACCCGTCCATTCGACAGCTTGATATTTCAGGGTTGGAGGGAGGCGCGGCCGCACTCGCCATCAGCGATGACGGACAAGCACTGCTGGCCGGTGTGCCAGGGTCGATGTTCCTCGCCGTAGGCAGCAACATACGGCGAATTCAGGAACTGGACAATGCCAGTGCAGCGGTGTTTATTGCGCGCACTCACGATGCTCTTCTTCTCGATAAGCGCGGTAATCGGCTGATGCAATGGCGGGACGCCACGGGCGAAGTGGTTGCGGTTGCGGGCGAGCTGGAAGGGTTATCCCAACCAGTCGCAGTGGCGGCGGCTAGGGATGGGTCGCGATTCTTTGTGGCGAACGCTGGAACGCGCACGGTAAGCGTTATCGATGCGAAAACGGGCGAGCGTATTGCTGTCGAGTGTCAGTGCGCGCCCACCGGACTATCAAGCCTGAACGGGCGCTCGGTGTTTCGACTGACTGACCCGGCGGATGGCCAGATTTGGGTGTTCGATGGCGATGCGCCATCCCCGCGCATTGTTTTCATTCCGTCGCAACCGGCCGAGCAGTCTGGATCGCAATTGGAACAGGAGTAGCAAATGAGCAGATCCACGTTAGGGACCGCCAGCATGGCGGCAGTCTTTGTCTCGTCGCTGTACGCGCAGGGCACCTTCCCTGCTCCCAACATCGACGCAGTTTGCCCGGCTACCGTTAGCGTCGGACAACCGGTGACGATCGACCTATATGGCCAAAACTTGTTCATGGGCCCGAACTATCCGCTTGGTACTGTAGCTGGTCTGGCTCCGCTGGGCCAAACGCCTCAGCCCCCATTCCTGCCACTGAGCGGCAATCCCGGACACGTTACTGTTACGGTTCCCGCAGCACGCCTCAGTGTGACCGGCACCCTCGGTATTCAAGTGATTGCTAACTTCCCTCCATTTCTATCAAGCATCAGTCCAAACGCAGTGAGCTTTGGCAGCCCCCAATTCACGTTGCTTGTCAACGGGAGCGGATTCGTGCCCGGCGCGGAAGTTCGGTGGAGTCGGGCATCAGGGGCGTTTGTTGCTGAGACAGCTTTGACTACCACTTTCATCAGTGGATCCCAGTTGACCGCCGTGGTCCCGGCCAGCCTCATTGCGACCGCCGGGAGTGCGAACATAATCGTAGTAAATCCGGGCACGGTGCCCTCCGGCGGACTTCCACTAAACATCTTCATCCCTGGCCCGGCTAGCATCCCGCCCTCACCATCGTTTCGAAGTCCGAGGGCGGAAGCGACCGCTACCAACGATATCGCTTCCAATACAGCGTTCCTGAACGTGATTCCGCCTCCTACGATCTTCGCTTTGCAACCTTCCACGATCACGCAGGGCGCTTCCGGGGTCACCCTTGTCATCCAGGGGGCAAACTTCATTCCAGCTGCGGTCACGTCATCGACCGCATTGGGCACCTGCACTCGAACGTCGGTGATCCTTGTGAACGGAGTACCTCAAAATGCCCAAATCCGCAGCGCGAACGATGCCGTGATCACGCTGTCTCCTCAGACCCTTGCAGCGAGCACGGTGACCATCGCAGTAGATAACTTCGGGGTTCGCTCCAACACGGTGACGTTGGCGACGACTCCGCCTCCAGCGATCGTTTCTTCAAACCTTCCAACCGGCATCGTGGGTCGGCCCTACCCGACAAACCGCATCGATGTCGCGGGAGGAACAGGTCCGCTCACTTGGACGCTCTCGCCTCCGAATATTGGACTGACGATCACCCCCAACGGTTCGTCGGCAGTAATAAGCGGTGTCCCCACAGTGGCCGGATCAATTACCGTCACGGTTCAAGTTCTCGACGCGTTTTCCGTTGCCGCTGTCCGGAGTTATCCAATCACTATATTGCCCCTTCCTGCCGTTACGCTGAGCCTTGCGGCCACGATCAGCCCTGCCAGTCCCACGAACGTGCAAATCAGCGTTCCTGCCAG
>JANXQZ010000370.1 GCA_025353235.1 Bryobacterales bacterium | reverse complement strand
CGGATCGTCCACGCCGGGCATCTCGACCAGAAGTTCCGCTTCGGCGCTGCTGCGGCCGGTGGGCACAACCGTGGTCTCCGCCAAGCCAAGTCCGTTGATCTTGCGCTCGATGGTGTGAATGGTTTGGGTCATCGTGTCCGCTTTGAGGCGCAGCGATTCGCTCTGTTTCAGATTCAGCCGATAGTCAGAGGAGTTGACAGCGGTGAGAACCCAATCGGCAAACTGGTCGCTGATCAGCGAGCGGAATGCGCCCGACTTCGCGACCGGTACTCCTTTCACGTCCATCTGGATTTTGTCGGCGTCTTCCAGCCGGCCGGGATCGTTCCGATCCATGGCGGAATAGTCGATGGAGAGCTTCTTCATCTCGTCTTTCAGATGATCCATGGCCGTGTCGGCAGCAGCCTTGAAGGCGTCCTGGAGTTGCACCTGCATTACCAGATGGGTGCCGCCCCGAAGGTCCAGCCCCAGACGGATGTTCTTGTTCCAGTTGGCAACCAACTCGTCTTTGGACTTAGGCAGGCCGATGATGCCGTAAATACAGATCAGGATAATGGCGATAATAATCGCCGCTTTAAGTTTCAGATTCCGTTGCATGTCTTCTTAAATTGCGCCAAGGAAGGCAGAAGGCCTTTTTGACTAGCTTTTCTCTTCAGTCACCAAGCTGGAAACGGCGCTTCGCGACACCTGCAGCTTGATATTGTCCGGTTTGACCCGCAGTATCAGGGTATCATCGTTGATGGTCACGATGGTGCCTATCAGTCCGCCGGTGGTCAGCACGACATTCCCGTTTTGCAGTGTCTTCAGCATATCCGCGAGATGCTTCTTCTGCCGCTGCATCGGCATGAAAACAAGAAAATAGAAGATTCCGACGATCAGGATAAGGGGAAGGAAACCCATGATCGGGTTGGATGAAGGCGATTGTAGTATCAGCGTGAGAAGCGTCATTCGTTAACTAAACTACCGCCGTGGCGCGCACGCCTTTTAGATATGCCGGGAAGGTCCCTGACATTATAGCGTGCCTGATTCGACGCATCGTGTCAAGGTAGTGCTTCAGATTGTGAATGGTAGCCAAGGTGGAAAAGAGCATCTCGCCAGCTTGGAACAGGTGCCGCAGATAGGCTCGCGTGAAGGTACGGCAGGTGTAACAGGCACACGCTGGATCTACCGGCAGCGGGTCCTCCCGATAGCGAGCCTGCTTAATCAGAACGCGCCCTTCCGAAGTGAACAGGCACCCATTGCGAGCGTTGCGGGAAGGCAGCACGCAATCCATCATGTCCACGCCGAGTGCCACGTATTCAGGCAGTTCCTCCGGCATCCCCACTCCCATGACATACCTGGGGCGATCGCGCGGGAGCAGGGGGGCAGTCAACTCGGTCATCTCCAGACTGAGTGCGCGGGGCTCCCCTACCGACAGGCCGCCGATCGCGTAACCCGGGGCATTCAGTTCCGTGAGCGCCTGGGCGCACTCGGTTCGCAAATCGGCAAACATCGAGCCTTGCACGATGGGAAACAGCGTGGGACCGAGCGCCGACAAGTTCACCTGGCCTGCATAGTGTTCAAAGCCGCGGCGAGCCCACCGCACCGTCCGCTGCATGGACTGGGTGGCCGTCTCACGACTGATGGGATAGCCGGGGCACTCATCGAGCACCATCAAAATATCGCTTCCAAAAGCGAGTTGCACATCCACGGTCGATTCAGGAGTGAACAGGTGCGCGTCGCCGTTCAAATGGGAGCGGAATAGAACCCCTTCCTCCGATATCTTTCGCAGCCCGCTCAGACTGAAAACCTGAAACCCACCTGAATCCGTCAAAATGGCCCGCGGCCACGCCATAAAACTGTGCAATCCGCCCATGCGCCGGATCAGTTCGTGGCCGGGTCGAAGAAACAGATGATACGTATTGCCAAGGATGATGCGGGCATCCAATTCCCCTTGTAAATCGCGCTGCAGCACGCCTTTGACGGTGGCTTGGGTCCCAACCGGCATGAATACGGGAGTCTCTACAATGCCGTGAGCGGTATGGAGCAGCCCCGCTCTGGCACCGGTGGTCCCGCACTCCGCTTGCAGTTCAAAGAACACCTCTTCAATGTAGCGTGACCGCCTCAAATGATAGAGTGGAGGGTCAGTCGCGCACATGAGTTCGAAGGAACAAATTTCCCTGGATCTGCCGTTTCAAACATCCAGGCCGGCTAACCCGCTCTTCTGTCATCAAGAGTTCCTCGAAAAGCTGGCCGAGCATGAGAAAGATCCCATTGCCAAACGCGCCGCGCTGCTGATGCAGAGGCTTTCGGTGGATTCGCAGCGGCAGCACTATAAAGCAACGCAAGGACTGAACCGGGGTTGGAGGCGCTCGCGGCTAGGCGGCGGAGGCGGCAGCCATTTTTACGCTTGGTGGGCTCCTAAGAGCGCCGCGCCGTTGAAAGATGGCGATGAATTCGCCAATGCTCCCGACGGCGCGCTTTTTCTCCGGGACATCCGGCATCACGACGATCATTCAACGCTGAACCCTCAATCGTTCGAGAACAATTACCTCCCGATCACAATTCCCGAAATTCGGAGCGAGGAATACGGACCAGCCCCCTGGACCGCGCCTCAAGCCAAGTTCGCCAACGCCCGGCAATCCATCAGAATATTGAAGGGTCACCCAGGATCGGGCAAGACTACCGCTCTTTGGCACGCCGCCGATGCGACTGGCGCGGCCCGGGTGCTGTATGTCACCTATTCCCGCGATTTGGCCGCTCTGGCCAAAGACTACTTCGACAAGTACTGCTCGGCGGAAAAGCGCTTCCATGTCGTGACTTATTCCACCCTGGTTCGGGAGTTGCTGGGCTCAGATGCGCCTATCGTCCCAGAAATCGAGTCGCGTCAACTCTTCACTCGCGACTTGGTGCCGTTCTCGCGTGTCTTGAATGCTTGGAGCACCTTTCAGCCAGCGCTTTACGACGAATTGCACGCTCACCTGATCGGCGATGCGCTGCCTATGGATGCAGGCAGATACTTCGCGTGCAAGCAGCCCCGATTGCCAGACAAGGCTTTCAAAGACCGTCGGTCAAGATACATCGGAATCCCGGCAGCGGCGGCTGCGTTGGACATCGCATCCCGGCTGGAACGCGATCGCGGGAGCCTGGCACCAAGATATTTCCCGGAACTGGCTCTGGCTTGGAAAGCAGCCGAGCGATTGACCTCGATGCCGACTGCCCCGGTTTCCATCCCAGCGGACTTGCTGGCGTACGATTGCATCGCGGTAGATGAAGTCCAAGATCTGACTCCCATCGAGGCGTTTGTGTTGGTGCAGTTGGCTGTCGCTATCAACAAAGGCCGTCGGACCCCGATACCGCTGCTCCTGGCTGGCGACGAGGCGCAAACCGTTCGGCCCACCGACTTTGAATGGGCTTGGATGAACGACTTGCTCCATTCGCAGCTCGGCAGCCCCACGGAATATAAGCTTTCCACGAACCTGCGAAGTCCGCGCAAGATCGCCGAGCTCTTGAATCGGGTTTGGGATCTGTATGGACTGATCGACAAGCAGGAAAGGCCTAGCGGATCGGGCCAGGCTGAGATCGACGACGATGCCAACGATCAGCTTCTGTACTGCGTGGGAGTGCCTGGCCAGGAGATGGACCAGCTCTTAATGAGCTTGGCAGGTCGCGAGGGTTTGGCGATCATCAGTCTCGATGACAACATTCCGGCCTACGTGCCGGATTCGGTAAGGCCAGCCGTTCTGACTGCACGCGAGGCTAAGGGTCTCGACTTTCATTCAGTCTGCGTCCTCGAACCAGGCCGCCAAATTGACCGTCTTCACAAAGCGCGCAACTATTACACTGGTTGCGACATTGGGGAGTTGCGCAAGCGTCTGGCCATCGACCAACTGCGCGTAGCGCTGAGCCGCCCGACGGAGCGGCTGATCTGGCTCGATACCAGTCCCTCCGAAGCCGTCCTAAAAGAGAGCAACAAATTGCTCAATGGAAGCCACCTCGTGTTCGAGAGGAACGTGTCGCACTGCGTGCCCTCCTCGTTGCTGAAGACTTTGGAAGAGGACCAGCTCGATCTCGAGGAGCGGATCCAGCGGTGCCAACAGGATGCTCGGCAATACCTAAGCATTCGGCCCGAGATGGCTTGGTCACGGGGCCAGCAGGCGGTCTCGCTGCTTGGCAACGAGGGAAACCAGTCCGCTGTAACCGATCCTGCGGCGCGGGCGGCGGCGAACCTGACGCTTGCGGAGGTCTGCTTCGCGTTGGCGTTTCGCAAGGCCAAGCTGCCTGCCGAACTAGGCTTGGTAAATCTGTTCTTCGACGCGCAACATGCGGCGGCCAAGGCCAAGCGCTTCGGGCTGGCGACGCTGCTGTCGGTCATCGGGGAAATGGAAGCCTCGCCGCCATCGGAGCGCCTGCACCATCTGATCCAACTCGCCAAGCTTTTTCCTCAGAATAATGGCGATCTCGAGCCTTGGTTCTACATCGAGATCGCACCGGCAGTTAGCGGCTGGGTGGATGAACTCGAGGCATCTCTG
>JANXQZ010000341.1 GCA_025353235.1 Bryobacterales bacterium | reverse complement strand
TTGAGATCGGACGCTTTATCGCGATTGATGCGCACGCGCAGTTCCGGCTTACCCGCTTCATAGGAACTGTCGATGTCGGTCACGCCCGGGATTGCAGCCAAGCTCTTCTTGACCGAAGAAGCGTACTTTTCCAACTGGTTGAGATCCGGTCCTTGCAGGAAAAACTGAAAGTCCGCTTGAGGACCAGCGCCCTGAAACAGAGCTGGAAGCTGGACCGCGATCACCATGTCGTGATAATTTTTCAACTTCGCGCGGGCAGCGCCCATGAGTTCGTTCTGCGTTTCCTTGCGCTTGTCGAACGGCACGAGTTCGAGCAGGATCGATCCGCGATCCACCTGCTTGCGAGCATCGGCACCCAGCGTGGTGAGCATATTCCGAACTCCGGGCAGCGTTTTCAATTCCGCTTCCAGCGACTTCATGGCGCTGTCGCTTCCCTCCAGAGACGAGCCGGGAGGCAAGCGCACGGTGACCTCGAATTCATTCTGATCGTCCACAGGCAGAAAGTCCTTGCCGATGATCATGAATAACGGAATGGTGGAGAGAAACACCAGACAAGCAAGGCCGACGATCACCCAGCGGTGGTTCATTGACCAGCGCAAGAGACTCTTGTAAGGCACGTCGAAAATACGGAAGATGACGCTGTCTTTGGTATCGTGCTTCTTCTTCGACGGCTTGAGAAAGCGGGAACACAACATGGGTGTCAGGGTGAAACTGACCAGGAGCGAAACCATGATCGCGAACGCGGCCGTATAGCCGAAGCTCGACATGAAGCGTCCGACGATGCCGCTCATCAGCGCGATCGGCAGAAAGATGATCGCGAGGCTCAGCGTGGTGGCGAGCACCGCCAGTCCAATGTCTTTCGTGCCCGCGAGCGCCGCTTCATAGGGCGACATGTTCTTCTCTTCCATGAAGCGGAAAATATTTTCGAGTACTACGATGGCGTCGTCGATGACAATACCCACCATCAGCACCAGCGCGAGCATGGTGATCTGGTTCAGCGTGAAGCCCATCAGGTTCATCAGCGTGTACGTGGAAATGATGGAAGTGGGAATCGCGACCGCAGTGATCAGCGTGGAGCGCCAACTGCGAATAAAGAGGAACACGATCACGGAGGCCAGAATGCCCCCTAGGATCAAGTGCTCTTGCACCGCTTGGAAGGCATCCGAAATGAACCCGGACTGATCGCGCGTGTACGTGATTTTCACGTCTGGCGGCAGAACGGTCTTCAACTGGTCAATGCGGTCCTTCACCATTTGGATCACGGCTAGCGTGTTGGAGCCTTCTTGCTTGCGGACTTCTAGCACCACGGCGGGGAGTCCATCCAGGCGAGCCATGGACCGGGGCTCTTCGTAGCCGTCCCGCACGCTTCCGATATCAGTGACGCGTACGGGCTTGCCACCCACGTTGGCCACAATGATGCGTTCGAAATCTTGCGGGCGTTCTACGCGGCCCAGCGTTCTTAACGAGAGTTCGCGGGAGCCTTGATCCACACGTCCTCCGGGGATTTCTACGTTCTGGGAGGCGAGCGCGTTGCGGATCTGATCGATATTCAGGTTGTAGGAATAGAGCTTCTCGCCGTCTAGCCAGACCTGGATCTGGCGCTGGCGGTCGCCTACAAAAGTGACTTGGCCCACGCCGTTGAGGGACTCGATATTCTTCTTAATGCGGTCGTCAACCATCTTGGTGGTTTCGCGCAGATCGCGCGGCGAAGAGACTACTACGTCGAGAACGGGTGAAGCGTCGGTAGCGAGTTTCTGTACAACTGGAGGGTCGGTGTCCTTCGGCATCTGGCCAAGGATGGCGGAGACGCGATCCCGTACTTCCTGCGCGGCGACGTCGCCGTTCTTCTCCAGCACGAACGTGATGAAGACCTGAGAGACGCCCTCCGCGGAAGTGGAGCGCAACTCATCGATCCCGCTGATCGTGTTGACCGCTTCTTCGATACGCTTGGTGACCTGAGTCTCTATTTCTTCCGGTGCCGCGCCGCGGAGAGTGGTGGTGATGGTGACGGTGGGGAAGTCGATCTTTGGAAAGTAATCGACACCCAGATTGCGATACGCGGCGAAGCCGAGCACCACCAGGCACATGATCAGCATGGTGGCGAAAACGGGACGGCGGATGCAGACGGCGGCGAGTGTTTGCATGGCTTATATCCCCGCTCTGGGACCGCTTGCTGACGCGCGCGGCTCGGTTGCTGCCGAGGCATTGACCTCGGTCCCATTGATCAGAACGGAGAGGCCAGTGACGGCTACCATTTCTCCAGCGTGAATCTGGTCGGCGGACACTTCAGTCCATCCGTCATAGGTTTGGCCCGGCGGGACGCGGCACTCCACCGCGCGGCCGTTGCGAATCACGAACGCCTTGGTGAGGCCAGCCACGGTGTAGAGCGCCTGCGTGGGAATCACGGTGATTTCGGTGTTGCGGGCCGTGACCAGCAGAACCTGCACGAACATGCCCGGCCTTAGCCGCGCGTCGGCTTCGGTGAGCCGCGCCTCCGCAGTGAGTACGCGCGATTTGGAATCGAGCGCCGGATTCAACTGGCGAACAACGGCGTGGAACTGCTTATCTGGGATCGCGTCGGTGGTGAAAGTGAGCGAAGTGCCTATGCGAATCCCTCCAGCAGCCGATTCTGGAATGTCGGCGAGCAGGCGTAGCGGGTTCGATTTCACCAGCGTGAGAACGGTTGTGTTCTCTTTGATGTACTGGCCGACGGAGACAGTCTTCTGCGTGATGGCTCCGTCGAACGGCGCGCGCACCACTGTGTCGTTCAGCCGCTTCTGCGCAAGCTTCATGTCGGCCCGGATCGAATCGAGCGAAGCCAGTTGTCCACGCATGTCGTCGCGCGTCATTTCAAACGCGGCCTGGCGAGCGCGGTAGGTCTTCTCGAGTTCGGTGAACCGCTCCTGCGAGATGTCGCCAGACTTGACCAGCTTCGCCGCGCTCTCGAATTTAGAACGCGCATCGTCTGACTGAGCTTGCGCTTGCCGCATGGAAGCGGTGGAATCCGAGGACGCGTTTTCTTGTCCGGCAGCTACGCCAAGGCGTGCGTAGGCTTGGGCGAGCGCGGCCTTGCTGCGCTCAAAGGCGAATTGATATTCCTGCTTGTCGAGCTCGGCGAGAATCTCTCCCTTGTGAACGGTCTGGCCAAAGTCGGTCTTCATGGCGGAAACTCGTCCGGCGACCTCGAAACTGACATTCACTGACTCATCCGGGCTGAGCGATCCAGTGATGGAGATCGCTTTGTCGATGCGTCGCGTGGCTGCCGCAACAGTTTTTACCGCCAGCGGCTCGGGCTTCGATGCGGCCAGTGCGCTGGTTTTCGCGGGCTGTTTCCCGCAGCCTGCGGAGAAAATCAGGAGAACCGAGGTGAGTGCGCCAGAAGCGCTACTGCGTATCATTGTGAATCCCTCTCAAGAAGATACTGACCATGCCTTCGACCACTGCGTTGCGATCAAGGGCCGGTTCGTGGCAGGGATGAAGCATGCGCTCCATCCCGTAATGGGCAACCATGCCCATGAAACTGTTTGCGATAAAGGCCGGGTTCATGGAGCGGAAGGCGTTCTGCTCGATACGGCGTTCTATGTAGCGTACGACTGCCTGCTCAAACCCGCAAGCTTGTCGCTCGTGAAAGAGGTCGGAGAGTTCGTGGCGCTCCAGGCCGCTGAAGAGCAACAGGCGCAAGTAGGCGGGATCTTCTTCGTGGAAGCGGAGAATGAGGTGCCCCAAATGGGTGAAAAATCCGTAGTCGTCGCGAGTTTCCAGGAAGCTCTCGACTTCGGCCAGGACCTTGGCAACCCCGTTCGATTTTCTATCGATGATGGCTGCGTAGAGGTCGCTCTTGGTGGCGAAATGCTGATAGAGCACCGGTTCGCTTACGCCTGCCGCTGCTGCCAGTTCGCGGGTGGTTGTGCCCCGGAAACCCTTCTCGGAGAATACTTTTAGAGCGGTTTCCACGATCGCGGCGCGGCGTTCGAGGGCGGTGAGTTTAGGCGCAGCGCTCATGTTAGTGGTTACTAAGTTAGTAAACACTAAGTGCGAGCATTTGTCAACAGGCTCCAACTTGGTAAACTCGAAAATCATGAAGAGAACGATTCTCTGCGGTTTCCTAGCGGGCCTTGCTGCGTTCGCGGCTGACAAGCCCAAGGTACTCAAAGCCGCGCGCATGTTTGACGGTTCAAAGATGGTCAGCCCCGGCCTGGTTGTGGTGGTGGGGAACAAGATCCAAGCCGTTGGCCCTGGCTCGGCTATTCCACCCGATGCCGAGGTGCTCGACTTCGGCGATGCCACTCTTTCGCCAGGCTTCATGGATGCGCATACTCATCTTTCAGGAGAATCGGGCGTCGATTACCGCCAGTCCATGTTGAACGAATTTCAGCGAACGGTAGCCGAGCAAGCGTTGCGAGCCACGGAGAACACGCGCAAGACTTTGATGGCAGGGTTCACCACCACTCGCGACTTGGGTTCACGCGAGTTCATCGATGTTGGGTTGCGCAACGCGATCGCGGCGGGCAAGGTGGTGGGACCTCGCATGTTGGTGTCGGTCCATGCGCTCGGCGCGACGGGCGGCCATTGCGACGGGCAGGGCGGATTCCGCTTCGGCATTTTTGGCCGGGAGACGGGTCCCGAGGACGGCGTGATCAACAGCCCCGAGGAAGCGCGACGAGCAGTGCGCATGAA
>JANXQZ010000392.1 GCA_025353235.1 Bryobacterales bacterium | reverse complement strand
CCCGAATAGCGCCGGCCGAATTTCCTTTCAACGTTTCCGCGCCGGTTCCATTTGCAGGGGTGAACATCAGATCGTGCATTCTTTAACGTACGACCGATTCGCGGTAGGTTAGTTACATTCCTAACATGGATAAATCGTGTTAGTAACAGGGCCTACTATCGGAGCAGTTTGGGCCCTTGCCGCCGTTCGGTACAATCAGAGATTCGAGCAAAATCCCTCATGATTCAAACTCTTTTTGGTTCGGTTCCTCCCGAGCCCAACCTGCTGGATCGCCTAAAAGCAGGCATTCAGAAGACACGCACCGGATTTGTGGAGCGCCTGGAGGATGTCATCGGGGGCAAGAAGGAGATCGACGCGGATCTTCTGGAAGAACTGGAATACACGCTGATAACGGCCGACATCGGCGTGAAGACCGCGACGGAGATCCTGGAGAGCATTCGGCAGCGTGTGGATCGCAAGCTAGTAGCCGACGCTCACGAAATTAAATCTTTAATACGCCAACATTTACTCGAGGTGCTCGAGGCGTCGGAACGGCCCGTACCGCGCGTCTTGGAACCGCCCGCAGTGGTGCTTGTGGTAGGCGTCAATGGCTCGGGGAAAACCACCAGCATCGGCAAGCTCGCCAGCCGCTTTAAGCAGGAGGGGCACAGCGTGCTCTTGTGCGCGGCCGATACCTTTCGCGCCGCTGCGATTGAGCAACTGGAAATCTGGGGCAGCCGCACTTCCACTGACGTGATTCGACAACAAGCGGGCTCGGATCCCAGCGCAGTTTTGTACGATGCGCTGCAGGCGGCCAAGTCGCGCAAGGTAGACTACGTGATTGTGGACACGGCTGGCCGCCTGCACACGAAAGTGAACCTCATGGCCGAGCTCGAGAAGATGCGCCGAACGGCGGTCAAAATCATTCCAGCGGCACCGCATGAAGTGCTGCTGGTTCTAGATGCCACCACGGGTCAGAATGGACTGGAGCAGGCCCGCAAGTTCACGGAAAGTTCGGGTGTCACCGGGATCATTCTGACGAAGCTGGACGGGACGGCGAAGGGCGGCATCGTGATCTCGATCGCGCGGGAGCTGAATTTGCCAATCCGGTATATCGGGGTGGGCGAGAAAGTGGAAGATCTGCTGCCCTTCGATCCCGAGCAGTTTGTCGCTTCGCTATTCGAGTAAGTTGACTTTATGAAATCGCCGTTCATGGATGAGGCTCTGGCGCTGGCCAGGCAGGGGCTTGGACGCACCAGCCCCAATCCGGCGGTAGGCGCGGTGCTCGTTCGAGATGGTGCGATTGTGGGTCGCGGATTTCACGTCTATTCGGTGACGAAGCACGCGGAAATATTGGCTCTGGAGCAGGCGGGAGCAGGTGCTCGCGGCTCTACCTTATACGTGACGCTCGAGCCTTGCTCTCATCACGGACGAACGGGGCCGTGCGCCGACGCTCTCATTGCCGCTGGCGTGGCTCGCGTAGTCGCCGCGATGGAGGATCCTAACCCCCGCGTCTCCAGTCAAGGCTTTGGCCGACTTCGCGAGGCAGGTGTCGTTGTCGACATGGCTTCCGAGTACGGCCAGGACGCGTCGGATCTGAACGAGGCGTTCATTCATTCCATGCGCACGGGCCTTCCGCTGGTCACTTTAAAAGCGGCGGTTACGCTGGACGGGAAAATTTCGGCGCCAGAAGACAACTCGGGATGGATTACGAGCGAGCGGGCTCGGGCGCACGTGCAGGGCATGCGGCACGTTTCGGACGCCATACTCACTGGCGTGGGGACCGTTCTGGCGGATGACCCGCTCTTGACTGATCGCACTGGCCTGGAGCGCAGCCGTCCGCTGCTAAGAATCGTGCTCGATTCCACGCTGCGCATCCCTGTTACCTCGAAGATCGTGGTCAGCGCAAAAGACGACGTGCTGGTTGTGACTACGTCCGCAGCGGCCCCGGACAGGAAGCGGGCGTTGGAACGGCTCGGCGTTGAAATTTTGGTGTGCGACGGCGCGGATGGTCGAACCGATGTGCGTCAGGTGGTGGAGCATGTGGGAGTGAAGCAGTGCCGGTCTCTCATGATTGAGTCGGGCAGCAAGGTGAACTGGGCGGCTCTCGACGCCAGGGTTGTCGACAAGATATTTTTTTACTACGCGCCTAAGATTCTGGGCGGCATACAGTCGCTTCCCGTGGTGGGAGGAGTGGGAAGAAAGCGTCGGCGCGATGCGATTCGTTTCCATGGGATTAAGCTGCATCCGATTCCGCCGGATGAGTTTGCTGTGGAGGGTTACCTGGTGTCCTGAGTGGGTCGCACAGCGAAGCCGCCAGGATTGGCCAATGCGGGATTCGGCTTTGATTGTGGGGCAGGCAATCTTGCCTGCAGCCGCCTTTTAGGCGGCTTTCCGGGCTGTCAGAGAGTATTTGTACCCTGAGAAAGCCGGCTGAAAGCCGGCTGCAGCCAAGATTGGCTGCCCCACAAAGCAAGAAATCAGGAGGTTGAGTACCTCTCTCTAACTCAGCAAACTTCTTTGCCAACTATCTTTATGTTTACTGGGATTATTGAGGAAGTAGGAACCATTCACCAAGCCGTTCCACGCGTGAAAGTGCTTTGCCATGCCGTGCTGGAAGATGCGTTGATCGGGGCGAGCATAGCCGTGAATGGAACCTGCCTCACCGTCGTGCAACTGGACTCCAATGGATTCTGGGTGGACCTTTCGCCGGAGACGCTGGCTCGTACGAACTTGGGAGATCTTGAGCCGGGGTCGCTCGTTAACCTTGAGCGTCCGCTGTTTATCGGCGACCGGTTGAGCGGACACCTCGTCCAGGGACACGTGGATGGCACTGCCGAGCTCACCTCATTGAAGGAACTATCAGGAGGCAACTGGTGGCTGCAAATTCGCCTAACGCCAAACCTGGAGCGCTACATGATCCTGAAAGGCTCGGTGACCATCGATGGCATCAGCTTGACTATCGCGGAACTTCAAGGCGACTTGCTTTCGGTTGCTATCATCCCCCACACTTACGAGAACACGGCCCTGCGCTCCAAAAAACCTGGCACCCGCGTGAACATCGAGGTCGACCTGATTGCGAAATACGTGGAGAAGTTGATAGTCAGGCCCGCGTAGCCTTCGCAAGCACTTCGTGCAGGCGCCGCCCCACGATCAACTCCTCGCCAGGCTCCAGCATCCACACGCCGACCACGATAGTGTTTACATCCGCAGGTATGCCCGCGGAAGCGCCTGTCGCACTCCCGGTGGATGGATTCAGCTCGATGCTCGGAGTGCCTTTGCGTAGCTCGAACATCACTTCGCGCGGTGAAATTTTCACGCGAGCCTGATCATAGCGGAGCAACAGGTGAGGCACATGATTCGCCAGCGGAGGAATCACAACCTCGGGCTTTAAACTTGGAATATCTTTCAGTTGGGCGGCGATGCGGTCCGCTCTTCGCCGGAACTCGGCTTCCAGACCGGCATCCGTTTGGCTGAGAAACCAATCCACGGCGGCGACCATGCCGACGATCTGGTCCTTCGCCACTTTCATGCCGCGGCCCACGCCGTCGAACGGATTATTGTTGGCCGCAGCAGCCATCATAAGATCCTTCCGGCCCAACAGCAGGCCCGCGTTTTGCGGTCCCCGCATCCCCTTTCCTCCGGAGAACGTGACCAAGTCAAAACCCATGGCAGTGTAATTCCACAGATTCGAGATCGGCGGTACATCGGCGGCTGCATCATTGAAGCACGGCACTCCGTGCTTATGCGCCACCCGGATCCAATCTTCGCGGCTGATCTCGCCCGCTTCGGCCGCATTGTAGAACAAGGCCATCACCGTCTTCGCGCTGAACGCTGATTCGTATTGCTGGAGCGTCTCCACTTCCACGAAGCGGACTCCGCAGCAAAGCACAGCTTGATCGTAGCCATAGCGGTGGCCTTTCTGGATGAGCACCTCGTTCTTCATGCGGGGCACTTCGGTGGGGATGTCGCGAATGTTGCACTTGTTAGCCACAGTCAGGCAGGCGGCGGTGCCAAGCGTGAGCGCAGAAGCCGCGCCTGCCGACACTAAAGCCGCTTCGCAGCGCAGCTTCTGAGCCAGGTATTCTCCCGCTGCTTTCTGCAGTTCGGCCAGACGCACCGGATGCTTTGCCGCGCGCGCAACAGCGGCTTGAACCGAAGGAGGCATGATGGAAGCGGTGAGCGCGGTATACGTCCCGGCGGCGTTGATGATCTTGGTGACGCCGAGCTTGTCGTAATAATCTTCGCCTTCACTGGCGGGCACTGTAGCTGGTGCGGCGTTCATGGCGAAACTGCCTCCCGCGACAAGGTTCCTGATCAAGCCGAAGAACGATCGGCGTCTGCTGGATTTTTGCATGGGTGTTCTATTTATACCTCCAGCGCAGCCCAATTCGATACAATCGCGGCGTGCCGATGGTCGGCGTTGGACTGAACCCCACGTAAAACTGACGATCTAGAACATTCTCGATGTCTGCACGCAGGGAAAACCCGAGGCGAAGCTGCTGCTCGGCGGCGAATTGAACCGTGGCAAAGCCAGGTAATCTGAACTGGTTCAAATCATCGTCGAACTGCAGGCTATAACTTCGGACAGCAGCCGACGCGAGCGTTCCCTTATGCTGATACATCAACTGGGCGCTCCCTTGATTCCTGGGGACCTGCGAAATGCGCAGGCCGTTGAAAAATCGGGAATCGGCTAGCAAGTAGGACAACTCGCCTTGCCAACTTCCCCAACGGTGGCGCAAGTCGGCCTCGATGCCCCTCGATAAGGCGGACGTTGCGTTTTGACGTTGCCGGATGATCGTCGCCCCGCTCTGGAGCGTCACGTTGGTGATCAGGTGTTCGAGATCGTTCCGATAAAATGTGATGCTGGCGCGCGTCGTCTCGCCCACAATGTCGAGACCCGCTTCGGCACCAAAGAGAGTCTCAGGACGGAGTGCCGAATTCGCGAGCGTCGTCGTGTTGCCGACCTGGAAAACTCGGAAGAGTTCGTTCAACGTGGGAGCCCGAAAGCTCCGATACACCGATCCTCGCGCGCGAAACATTCCTTTCCCGGCGGCGAAGCCAGCGCTCGGGCTGAAGAAAGTGTCCCCTCGACCGGTGAAATGATGCCGCGTACCGGCAAAGAAACTCACCGGCCCGGCAGTATAATCCACTTGCCCGAACACGCCATGTTGCAGAACCGAACCCCCGCCGGTCCGCAATCCTGACGGGAAAAGACGGTCGGTACTGAAGCCCTCAACCCGCTGCGTGTCAGCGCCCGCGAGCACATGCCAGTGAGATTGCGAGTGACGCCAAAATGAAGCCGCGCCTACCGACTCCGAAGGCACACGCTGCTGGTAAGTGAGTCTCTCCGTATTTCGGCTGTTGGTTACGGAGGAGAAACTCGCTCGAAAGCCCTCCTGAGTATAGTAGCCCAGGACCGAAATCTGATCGCGCTTCCATTCGTGCGAATAGTTGGCGGCCAAAGAGCCGAGCCCTGTGGAATTACTCGTGAGGCGCGTTCCGTTATCGCGATGTTCCGCTAAGGCATCGAACCTTAGGAAAAGCCGATCGTTTGCACGGAAATAATCGAGCCGGGTCGACCCGGTGACAAATCGAACGGCGGCCGGAGTATCGGCGGATCCTCTGACTCCCTGGGGCACGATGTAGTATCCGTCAGTGGTGAAGGCGCGC
>JANXQZ010000158.1 GCA_025353235.1 Bryobacterales bacterium | reverse complement strand
TGTCCACCAATTCCGCACATAGCATCCGTGTCTCATTGCGCCTGTCGAGCATATTTATACCTGTTTATCGTCTTGCGTCACGAGAATGATTAGAGACCCAGGCCAAAACATTTACCTTAGACGTTTGTCTTTGATTTAAGCCCGGCATTACGTTTAGTACCTTGCATCAAAAGTACCACTTTCGCTCAGAGTCCGATGAGCTCCATTCGACTGCTATGTTATAGCTTACGGTCAACCCCTCATGATTCGCCAGGCGCTCGTCGTCCTCGTCGCCGTGGCCGTATTCGGCATTGCGGTCCCATGGGTGAAAGGATTCGCTTTCCTCGATCCGCTGATAATCGTCTGCTATGCGTGCATCGGCATTTTATTTATCGTCCCAGCCGCATCCGAGGTGTTCTCCGAGCCTGCTCCCGCATCCGCCGTCTTGACGAAAGTTGCATCCCTATTCGCTTACGGCTGGGGCATCTCGGCTCTCATGCTGCTCTCGGGAATTCTTGCTGTCAACCTCCGAAGCTGGCATCAGCAACTCATTACTCCGGCTCCGAGGCTACTCCTGGCAGGATTATTTTTGGGCGGGTCAGCGTGTCTTGCGATCATTGGCGTAACCGGGGCGTTAGGAGAGAGGTACGGACCAAAGGTTGCGAAATCAATCGTGCGAACCGCCTTCCTCGTTCTCTTGCTGCTTACGGCTGGCGGGTACCGATATTTGCCGGACGCTTGGCGATCCATGATCGATGACGGATTAACCACCGCTGCGCTAACCCGCTTTTCGCTCGTTATGGCCGCAGTTCTGACAGTGCTGGGAGTGAGCCTCACGGCTTGGAGGCTCAAATCTCCGACGCGACTTGGGATACAGTAAAGCTTATTACAGCCATGAATTCCCGACGCGACGCGCTCCGCTCTCTCGCTGCTGGCGTGCTGATTCCGGCACTGAACGGCCAGCACCAGCACTCCGAACCGCTTGTACAAATTGTTGAGCAGCAGGCACCCAAGTATTTTGCTGCTGACGATTTCAAACTGCTCAGCCAGCTCGTCGACTCGATTATCCCTCGGACCGATACGCCCGGCGCCTCCGATGCGGGCGTGCCGAATTACATTGATCGCACTGCCGGCAAACATCCTTCAACGGAGAAAGTGCTCAAAGCCGGATTGGCAAACCTTCGCGCGTTGCAATTCGAGCAAGCCGACCCAGCTCAGCGCATCGCGACACTAACGAAAATGGATGCGAGCGACGATCCTTTCTTTAAGTTGATTAAGGACCTGACCATCGACGGTTACTATTCATCGCGCGAAGGCTTGGTGCAAGAGCTCGGTTATCAGGGAAAGACGTTCTTGCGCGAGTTTCCCGGTTGCACCCACCCTGAACATATGCCCAAACAAATGGGAGCCGCGCGTGCAGATTAAAGCGAGTCCGCAGGTTCACGACTGCATTGTGATCGGCAGCGGAGCGGCTGGCGGCATGGCAGCTTGGAATCTCACCCGCAAAGGGGTGAACGTCCTGATGCTCGATGCGGGCGAGAAGTTTGATCGCTCCAAGTTCTGGTCGCATGTCAAGCCGTGGGAGATACAGCCGAGAATGGACCGCGGCCAGAAGCCGCCCGCCTTTTACGTCGATTTGAAAGAGCAGCCCTACACTTGGTCCGAAGGGCGGTATTTCGACCTTGCGCGCGTGTGGGGAAGAGGCGGGAAGACCAATGTTTGGGGGCGAGTCTCGCTGCGTTACTCCGATTTGAATCTTACCGAGCCGGAACGCGACGGATGGGAGATCCCCTGGCCAATTCGCTACAAAGATATCGCGCCATATTACGACCGGGTGGATCAGTTCATCGGCATCAACGGCGGCACGGACGATCAGGACTGGCTGCCTGGGAGCAGGTATCATATGCCTCCCCCTGCTCCGCGCTGCGGCGAGCGACTGCTGCAGAAAGCGGCGCAAAATGTTGGGATCAAGGTGGTATCGGGGCGTAGAGCGGTGCTCACTCGCGAGCATGAGGGACACGCCGCCTGCCATTATTGCGGAGCTTGCGGCCGAGGTTGCGACGTCGGCGCATTCTTCAACGCCTCCGATTATCTGGTTGACCCGGCACTGAAGACAGGCAAGCTCAACGTGGTGGACAATGCCGTTGTGGCGCGTATCTTGGTGGACCAAAAGGGACTCGCGAATGGCGTTCAATACTTCGATCGCAACACGAAGGAAGAGCGCCGAGTGTACGGAAAGCGGGTTGTGCTCGGCGCTTCTTGCATCGATTCCACGCGTATCCTGCTGAACTCCAAGTCGCCGATGCACCCCAATGGGATCGGCAACGGTTCCGACGTG
>JANXQZ010000136.1 GCA_025353235.1 Bryobacterales bacterium | reverse complement strand
AGCCGGCTGGAAAGCCGGCTGCAGCCAGGATTGGCTGCCCCACTTAGATTACGCCCGCGTGACGCTTCAAAATTTGCTGCAGATTTTGCGAGAACGCAGACCGAGCCATCACCATATTCGCGCCCGCTTCCTGCGCCTTCATCTTCAACTCACCCTGAACATGCGAAAGGAAAGCAATCAAGCTGATGCCCTTGAACTCCCCATTCCCTTTCAGCAGTTCAATCAATTTCAGGGTGTTCACGCTATTTGCGTTCAGATCGAGAATGATGAGCAGGGGCTGCTCTTTCGCTTTGTCGAGCAAATCCTTCTCGGATTTCAGAAACTCCGCTACCAAGCCAGCTCGCTTGGCGGCGTCCATAATCTTGACCGTGAACAGGAGATCGTCCACCACAGCCAAGATCTTTTTCTTATCTTGCTTCATATACGCTTGCGCGATTACTCCGGAGATGTCTTACGTTTAAAACAAATGAACCGTCTTATGGGGTTGACGGTTCTGGCAGGTAGCTCTCATTGTAGCATCGAGGATTTCAATCCACCCGCGCTTCGGTCTTGAGCCGGGAGCCGGTTCCCCAGCGCGCGAACAGATCGGGCAGCGAGAAGCGGTCGCGGCTCTTCCAGCTTGCCGCGATGAAATCGTGATTCATCCGACCGATCACTTCGATCCGAATTTCCTTGGGGCAAACCGCTTCGCATTCTCCGATGTTCGTGCAGTTCCCGAACCCTTCCGAGTTGCCTTGATTCACCATGCTGAGGGCGCGTGAATGGCGCTCTGGCTGACCTTGCGGCAGCAGTCCCAAATGGGCGACTTTGGCGCCGGTGAACAACGCTGCCGATGCATTCGGACAGGCTGCCACGCAGGCTCCGCAGCCGATGCAGGCCGCCGCATCCATGGCGCGATCAAGCACGTCCTTGGGAATCAGGATCGCATTTCCGTCAGGTGCGCTTCCGGTGGATGCGCCGATGTATCCGCCTGATGCAATGATGCGGTCGAACGCGCGCCGATCCACCACCAGATCCTTGATGATAGGAAATGCCTTTGCACGCCAAGGCTCGATATATAAATCGTCCCCGTCTTTGAAATGGCGCATCGTCAACTGACAGACGGTGGTGGCCGGCACGGGGCCGTGCGCTACGCCGTTGATCATGAATCCGCACGACCCGCAGATCCCCTCGCGGCAATCGTGCTCGAAGGCGACGGGCTCCTCGCCTTTTCCGATCAGCTGCTCATTCAACACGTCGATCAGTTCCAGCATCGACATCTCGCCGCTCACGTCGCTGACGGGATAACGAACCATTTTGCCCTTCGTGGAGGGGTTCTTCTGCCGCCAGATGTGCAGGGTCAACTTCATTTATTTGTAGCTCCGCTGGCTGGGATGAACGTGTTCGAAGGTGAGCGGTTCTTTATGCAGGATGGGATCGCGACCCTCGCCCCCATACTCCCAAGCCGCCGCATACGAGTATTCATCGTCGTTGCGCAGGGCTTCGCCGTCGGGGGTTTGATACTCCTCGCGAAAGTGGCCGCCGCACGATTCGTTGCGCTGACGCGCATCCAGGCACATCAGCTCGGCCAGTTCAAAGAAGTCGGCCACGCGCCCGGCTTTTTCCAGAGACTGATTCAACTCGTCATCGCTGCCAAGAACGTTTAAGTTGCGCCAGTACTCTTCCCGCAACTCGCGAATTTTCCCGATGGCGTGTTCGAGCCCGGCCGCGTTTCTCGACATGCCGCAGTGGTCCCACACAAGCTTGCCAAGTTCGCGGTGGAACGAATCCACGGTTCGTTTGCCCTTGATCGAGAGGAAGCGCTTCGTAAGGCTGTCGACTTGAGTTTCTGCCTCGCGCACTTCGGGATGATCGCCGTCCACCTTGTCGAGTTTCGTTTTCGCAATGTAGTCGCCGATGGTGTACGGGAGCACGAAGTATCCATCCGACAGCCCTTGCATCAGAGCGCTCGCGCCCAGACGGTTCGCTCCATGGTCGGAAAAATTCGCCTCGCCGATTACAAACAGACCAGGGATGGTGCTCATCAAATAATAGTCGACCCACAAGCCGCCCATCGCGTAATGAATCGCGGGATAAATCCGCATCGGCACCTTGTAGGGATCCTCGCCCGTGATGCGCTCGTACATCTCAAAGAGGTTGCCATACCGATCGCGGATCACGCTCTCGCCGAGCCGCTCGATGGATGCAGCGAAATCCAGATAGACGCCCAGCCCCGACTCGCCCACGCCTCGGCCTTCATCGCAAACCGCCTTCGCGTTTCTTGACGCCACGTCGCGCGGGACCAGATTTCCAAAGCTTGGGTACTTGCGCTCCAGATAATAGTCGCGCTCGCTCTCGGGTATGCCGTCCGGAGCGCGCTTGTCTCCCGCCTTGGCAGGAACCCAAATCCTCCCGTCATTGCGCAACGATTCGCTCATCAGCGTTAGCTTGCTTTGATAATCTCCCGACACCGGGATGCAGGTGGGGTGAATCTGCGTGAAACACGGGTTAGCGAATGCTGCGCCTTTCTTATAGGACCGCCAGGAGGCTGTGCAATTCGATCCCTTGGCGTTTGTGGAGAGGTAATATACGTTGCCGTACCCGCCCGTGCCGAGAGCCACGGCATCCGCCAAGTGCGATTCAATCTTGCCGGTGACCAGGTCGCGGGTGACGATGCCGCGCGCCTTGCCGTCGATCACAATCAGGT
>JANXQZ010000120.1 GCA_025353235.1 Bryobacterales bacterium | reverse complement strand
CTGGGACATTCGAGCGGTTCGGACGGTTGGACGTGATCGTGAATAACGCCGGGTTGATGATCTTCAAGCCGCTGGAAGAGCACACCAACGCGGTCGTCTCTTCAGCATGTATGCTCGACACATTCACGATAGATCCGCCCGGCTTCATGCGTAAGAAGGCCTGTTTCGTGAAATAGAAAGTCCCTAGCAAATCAACGTGCAGCACCTTCAGCCAATCGTCCTCGGTATGCTCTTCCAGCGGCTTGAAGATCATCAATCCTGCATTGTTGACGATCACATCCAGCCGTCCGAACCGCTCGAACGTCCCAACCACAGTCGCCTCAACCTGCGCTTCCTTGGAAACATCGCACGCGCTTCCCCAAGCACTTGGCGCTCCGGCGGCCTCGACCTCGCGCGCCGCTGCCTCCGCTTTATCGCCCTGCAAGTCTGCGATTACAACGCTCGCGCCCTCCGAACCCAATCTCTTCGCCGTTGCCAGTCCGATGCCGCTGGCCGCTCCTGTAACAATCGCGACGCGTCCGGCGAACCTCATAAATTCGCTCCTCCTTGCTCGTCCGCGTTCGCCGGAGCAGTGGGTGGTGACTGGCGGCGGGATCGCCGATTCTTTTTAGCCCACTCGCGATCATGCTCGCTCGGCGGAATGATCGGGACCTGCAAGCATACGCTTTGCGTCGGCAGCACCTGTGCCCAATCTTCGATGAGCTGCTTGTAAGCCTTGCCGACTGGCCGAATGTTGCGGTCCAGGTCGTACAGTCCTAGCGGATTGACGTTCCCGTTCTCTTCCCGCAGAGCAGTATCCCAATCCACCTGATCGGTCAGCGAATACCAAGTGAAACCCACAATCGGAATGCCATCGTTCCTCACGCGCAGAACATTCGCCCACTCCTTCCATAACCAGTACACAGCTTCGTCGCCGTTGGGCCCTTGACTCAGATTCGTTTCGGTGTGCATCACCGGCAGCCGATACCGCTGATAATACTGCCAGGTGATTCCGTCATATCCGAACACTTCGCCCGATGGTCGCGAGCTTCCGTCGGGAGCCACGCGATGTTCGTTCGTGACATAGTAATCGTTCCCCATGATGCAGTTGTGCTTCAAATCATTCTGTAGGAAGAAGTGGTATTCGTCGCGAGTCATTCCGTTATCCATCACGTACTCGTACATTTCCGAATCGATACGGCGGCCGTAGTTGAGATCTAGCGAAAGGAACCTGCGGGCGTTCATGATCTCAGCCGGCTTGATGGCCTTCGGATTCTCGGCATGGTAA